>JAQICW010000578.1 GCA_027858355.1 Desulfobacula sp. | reverse complement strand
ATCAGAGCATTGACCAGTTTTTTTGGTTCAGGCCTGTTTTTCCAGTAAATATCTATGATTTTACCTTTTTCAAAGGAGATGCCCGCGCGAGTGTCATTATTTTCAATATCCAGGCGGCAGGATCTCTGCTGAAGCTGGGTCAGCACCATAAGATCTGCGATGGAAAAGTCGTCCAGACTGCCTTTTGTAAGATGTGCACCAAATACATCAGTGACAAGTCCTGTGACACCCATTTCCTGTTTACCCATTTCCTGTTTATCGGAAAACAGGTCTGAAAGATGGGGACGGCGAAAATCGCAGTCCATGATCAGGGTTTTTCTGTCCGTCTGGGCAATGGCATAGGCAAGAATTATGGAAGTTATTGTCTTGCCTTCTTTTTCAACTGAGCTTGTGATCACCACGGATTTTATTTCCTTTTCCGATGCAGAAAAAAACAAATTGGTTCTCAGGGTTCTGTAGGATTCTGCAAATCTTGAACTGGAAGGAATATTCATTAACAGGTTTTCCCTGTCCTTTTCCGGGTCTCTTTTTTTCTTCTTGCGAAAAATCAATAGCTTCCTCCATAGGTTGTGGATCTGTCAGCTTTCGGGATAACAGCTAAAATGGGAAGGTTAAAATGCTTCTGGATATCTTCTTCCGTTCTAACTGTCTGGTCAAGGTATTCAAAGAAAAAGGCAAGACCGGCACCGACAAAAAGCCCCAGAACAATGCTTAACAAAAGGTTTCTTTTTTTATTGGGTGATATGGGGGAAACGGGCACCTGGGCATTTTCCACAATCCTTATATTTGAGGTGTTGCTGGTCTGGAGGATATTGGATTCCTTTACCCTTGAAATCATCAAATCATACAAGTTCTGGCTGTTATTCACATTTCTCTGGAGAATGGTGTATTCCAGCTCTTTGCTGGAAGCATCCAGTGCATCTTTTTCAAACATTGTGATATTTTCTTCAAGAATTTTTTCTTTTGCATACAAAACTTTACGTTCTGATTTTAAATTTTTCTGTTCTTTTGAAATTTCCTGGGCAAGCTGTTTTTCACTTTTCTCAAGTTCACTTTCCGCCTGGATTACCTTGGGATGTTTTGACTTATAAATTTTTGAAAGACGCGTCAGTTCAATTTCAAAATCAACTATTTTGGAATATAGACTTTCAATCCTCTGGTTGTTGATAAGAGAGCGGACATTGGCCACCCCTTTAATTCCCTTGATATTTTTATTCAACTCGTCAATTTTGGCATCCAGTTCAAGACGTTTATTTCTTGTTTGAAGATAATTATTATTAAATTCCTGAATTTTCTGCTCTGCAAGCTTCTGCTTTCCCGTGATGGAAAACACCATGTTCTGCTGTTTGTATTCAAAGAATTTTTTCTCGTCATCTTCCAGTTTTTTTCTCAGATCATAAAGTTCATTATTGAGCCATTCTAGAGTCTGCTTGGAAGATTCCATTTTATTGCCCAGGTTGAACTCCATGTATTTTTTTGCCAGCATGTTGACTATATTGGCGGCAAGCGCAGGATCCTTGTCCTTTACTGACAAATTCAGAAGACGGGTATCCCTGACCTGTTCAACCTCAATTTTTTCTTTTACCATGGCAATGAGTGCCTGCATTTTCAGGTTCTCAAGTTCTTCCGGGGATAGTTCCTGTTTTTTATCCATTTTCAACAAAAGTTTAACATTGGCTTTAAGCTGGGAAATAAGTTTTTTTATAAAACTGATCTCCAGGTCCTTATCATTCCCTTCCTCATCCAGTTTTAAGGCATCGATTACATGCAGGATTACCGGGGTTGACTGGATCATCTTGATACTGGTATTAAAGGTCATGACCTGGGACTGGTAGCTTTCAAAATCCGTTCTTTCGCCCGTAATGGGGGAAGAGGACTTTTCCTGGTCAATGATCAGCTTGGCAGATGACTGGTATATGGGATCAGACGTATATGAGTAGAACATTGTTGCCACAACCACCAGGATAAATACGAGAATGATCAGTGTCTTTCTTTTTGAAAGCACCATAAAATATTCAGACAGATGGATTGACTCTTCTTCCTGAAATGGATTTTCCATGGAATTTTCTTGCATTGTTTTTCCTTATTCTATAGCCATGATTCAGGGATGTGGATACGGTCGCCGGGTTGCAGGGGAAAGTCAGGAACCTCACCAGATATGACTTTGTCAAGATTCAGATCAATTGTTTCCTGTCCATCTTTTGTCTTCCGGATAATTTTGGTCCGGTTGGGCGCAGCAAACTGATCAAATCCGCCAGCCATAATGCAGACAGAAAGAGCTGTCATGCCGGGCTGAAAATCAAACACTTTGGGGTTTTTAATTTTACCCTGGATATAGATCCTGGTCGCGGCCTGGTTCAACTTGGTACCCAGGGGAATATAGACTGTATCACCGGATTGGAGTTTAACATTTACTGACATATCACCTTCATCCAGAAGTTTTAACAGATCCACTTTAATGGGCTCTGTTTTGGAAATAGTTTTCTCTAAGTCCGTGTCACTTATTTCCTGTTCTGTAACCCCCCGGAGAATATAGGCAAGATTTCCCCTTTCCGGCAGCACACCGCCGGCATTGGCAATAATATCCATGATCGTGGGCATGAAATCAAGCACATATTTGCCAGGCTTCTGCACTGCACCTGAAACAAAGAACTGAAGGCTTTGATATTCCTTTATCCTTAAGTGTACCTGGGGGGCTATAAAATAATCTTTTTCCAGGGGTTTGATGACGGCTTTTTCCAGCTCTTCCATGGTAAGGCCTGATGCCATGATTTTCCCTATAAAGGGGACAGTGACATAGCCATTGGCTCCCACCACCATCTCCTTTACCACTTGTTCCTCACCGCCGGCCAGGATGGATATGGTGATCACATCTTCGGATCCAAGACGGTAAGCAGAACTTTGATCCCGGGTTTCACAATGGCTGATACGGGGAATGACCAGGCAGAAAATTAAGATAAAGGAAAAAAAGAGAATAAAAAATTGTGATAACCAGGAATATTTTAAAAATATTTGCATTGTTTCTCTAAATTAAAGATTTGGTCAAAACAAATGGCACAAATTTATATAAAAGGCAATAATAAATTTGTGCCATTAGGATTTAAGATTTAGGATTTAGGTTGAGGGGTCAGGCTTAAAAACCTGACCCCGGACTTTGTTTGAGCGTTATTTGGCACCCAGGATGGGGCTAAACTTGATATTGAACATGACATAGTCGTTTTCAAAGTCTTTGCCGACACTATTGGAGTCCCTTTCTTCCTTGCCACCTTCAAGGCCAACGCTGAAAAAATCATTGATCAGGTAATCTGCACCTAAAGATACCAACCAGCGATCATCTTCCCTGGTGGAGGTTTCATAATCAGAATTCTGAAATGAGCCCTTAAGGATGCAATTAATTTTTCCCATAAACAAACGGGTAAACCTTGCATCAATACGGGTTGTATCATAATAGGTATCCCCTGATCCAGAATCATTGAAATTGCTGCTTAAGGACAGGGACATGGAGCTTTTTGGAGTTCCTGTAGCATTGGGCGGGTTCTGGCCCATTATCGACAGCTTCCAGACAGCTTTACTAATATCACCCGATGGTACTGTTTGATCAAAATCCCTTGTGTGGTAACCAGCACCTGCACTGACAGTGAAATAGTTGAGCTGATGTTTTACATTGACCATGACCTGCTGGGAATCATAATCAGAAGTGGTTTTGGCATAATCACGGGTCCACATCTGGTAATTCAGGTCAAAAGAGGTTTTGGGGGTAAAATAATAGAACATGGAAACGCCTCCCCTGTTCTCATCCGAGTCCTCCCCCTGCCCCACAGCATCATCTGAATAGTCTGTCGAAGAATTGGTGTATCTCAATCCAAGACCATATTTTTCTCCAAACTTATACAGCAGCCGGGGTGTAAGAGTGTTCATCGTATATCTAAACCTGTCAACGGCATTGGAATTGGCATCGGCATTGGCTGGATCACGGCTTTTCAAGAACTTGTTATCCAAACCGACGAGAAGGCGGTCAGTGGCCTGAGACTGGGCGCTGAACATTGCGTTATGGCTAATATAATCATAATCTTCTGCTTTTAACTGACCTGCAAGAATAGTATCCTGATCATCATACCGTAATACATTGGCAAAATAATCAAAGGAAACCATACTTTTTCCCGTGGTATAACCGAATTTAAAACCAGGTTTAACATTATAAGTATATACTTCTTTTTCATTTGTTTCTGATTTGTGGAAGTTGGAATCCATCCTCCATCCAACTTCTAAAACTGGTTTAAAAACCATTCTCCCCTCGGCAAAAGCACCTTGTGCAGTAAAGCCAAGAATCAGACAGAGCAGAAAAGTGTATCGTAAAATTAATATCGGTATTTTAAATGTCATCTTAAATCCTCCATATGGTTAAGCTTTACATCAAACTGGGCTTGCTGCTTGATCATCCTGTGTGTTCGGTGGTTCCGGTTCCGGTTCCGGTTCCGGTTCTGGTTCTGGTTCTGGTTCCGGCTCTGGTTCCGGCTCTGGTTCCGGTTCCGGCTCTGGTTCCGGTTCAGGCTCTGGTTCTGCGGCCTCCACAGCTTCATTGATCTCTGCTGCAGCCTCAGGAGCTGCTTCTGTTACTGCTGCTTGTACCTCTTCTGCTGATTCAGGAACTGCTGTTGCCACTACTCCTGCTGTCTCTGCTGCTGATGAAGGAACGGCTGTTGCAACTGCACCTGCTGTCTCTGCTGCTGATTCAGGAACGGCTGTTGCCACTACTCCTGCTGTCTCTGCTGCTGATGAAGGAACGGCTGTTGCCACTGCTCCTGCTGTCGCTGCTGCTGATGAAGGAACTGCTGTTGCCACGGCTCCTGCAATGGCTGCTGCTGATTCAGGAGCTGCTGTTGCCATCGCTCCTGCTATGGCTCCTGCATTGTCAGGGTCTGCTGTAGCAAACGCAGCTGCTATTTCGGCCTCTGTACCACCTTCTGAAGCTATTCTTTTCGCATTTGCTATAGCTGCGGGAGTGGCTCTAATTGCCCCGCCAACCGCATCTACTTGGGCATCAGTCATTGCTGCAAATGCAGACTGTATGCCTATCATTGATATTGATAAACAGACTGAAACTAAAAACAATACTAATAAAAACCTTTTTGAAACTTTCATTTTTCCCCCTAAATTAATTTTTAATTTAGTTAATGTGCTTTTTTCCTGTATTCCCTTTTATACGTACACTCTATGTCTGTCAAGATGGCAGCCGGATTTTCCCGGGTGATCAGATCAGTC
>JAQICW010000524.1 GCA_027858355.1 Desulfobacula sp. | reverse complement strand
CTCAAAGGATGATTTAGAAAAATTGAATATCGAGCGACACAAAGTTAATCCTTCGTGGAATTATACCCTTTACCCAAATTGACCAGAAGAAGTACATTTTATTTTTTTCCGAACCCTTAGAGAACCAACAGATAAATATGGAAACTTTTTTCTATTATGCCACCCGAAAAATGAATAAAGCATTAAAATGTCAGTTGCTTGATGAAATTGATGATATACGCGATCTATTTGAAGGGGAAAGGGTTTTTTATGGGATTTTCCTGAATTTATGCCCATACCGTTAAAATGGAATTTCATCCACGTAGGGTCACTTTCCTATAAAAAATGGGAAACCGAGAGAGCTGGCACTGATTTTCTACCGAATAATCAAGAACCGCTTGCTGTTATATCCTTTGGGACATGTTCAGGGAACCAAGATGTAGTGAGAAGATTCTCCAGAGTGTGCCTTGATTCCGGTTTTAAAGTGTTGATTGCAGCGGGCGGTCAGAAAAAATATTTAAACCTTGTACAGGAAGGAACAAAGATTACGACACATCTATTTGCAGATTTGGATGCTGCTTTATCTATGGCAACACTTTTAATAACCCACGGTGGACAATTGAATGTCTTTGAGGCCTTAAAAGAAAAAGTTCCTGTTATGGTAATGCCATTTCAGCCTGAACAGGCCCATAATGGAATTTGTCTTGAGCGGATTGGCTGCGGAAAACTATTAATCCCACCTATCCCGTTTAGGACTGGCCCAGAGGTTTATGTTGATGCTTTTGACCAGATGCAAGACAGGGAGATCAGAAATGAGTTACACGCTCTTTGCCATAATTTAAAAGTCGCCTCAAATCTGGATGAAATCAGTAGGATTTTAAATAAATATAAAGGTGCCAATGCTATGGCATCTATAATGGAAGAGGTGTAGACATGTCTGTTGGGATTGTTATGGTTCATGGATATACAGGCTCAGAAAAAGATTTAATGCCTCTTGCTGAAAGGCTTTCGGGTTATTATGGTGCAGAGAGTGTGATTAACCTTTCTTTGCCGTTTCATGACAATGATCAGGTTCCTGAGTTTGATCAGCAAGCATTTATCAAAGAAATTGCAAGAGCAGCCAATTTTTTTTTGCAAAGAAACAAAAAATTATTTTTTTCGGGCATTCCACGGGAGGGGTTCTTATATCATGAACCATGGGGTCTCTCCTGACCTGTTGATCCTTGCCGGTGTATCCCGAAAAATTACAGTTGAATCTCTTGAACTGTGGGAAAAACATTCACCCGGGAAACCAAAGCCGAAGTTTACCTCTGTTGCCAGGATGTCATTTATCGGGATGCCCAGGCGGGAAAAGAATCATCAGCGCAGAACCTGAATATCCTGAATCCGCTGTCACAGAACCTATTTTTGCTAATATAGAAATTACGACCCATTGTAATTTAAACTGCAAATATTGTGCAAGAACAAGGCTTGGGATCAAAGGACAGAATATGTCTTGCTCAATGTTTTCAAGAATATTGGAAATCCTACCCCATGCTTACAGGATAACTCTAGTGGGGCTTGGTGAACCTCTGCCTCACCCGAATGTTGCAAATTTTGTCAGGATTGCCGTCTCAGCCGGAAGAAGGGTGGCTCTGGTAACCAATGCCCTTAACCTTGACAAGCCCATGTCTAAACGTCTAATCAAAACCGGGCTGGATTCAATAGTATTCAGTATTGACAGCCCGGACCAGGAACTGGCAGGGCGGTTGAGATCTGGAACAAATCTTAAAAAAGTAATTCAGAATATTAAAATGTTTACCTCATTGGCAGATAAGACAAGACCGATATCAAAGGCCGTGTTCTCGGCAGTACCATTAATCTCATTGCCATACCTTGAGCAGTTGATTGACTTGGTTGCAGGCTTTGGGGGTCCATGTCCTGATGCTTTCCGATCTGAATTTTAAAGAGAATTTAAAAGACAGTTTGTGGAAAAACATGGATGACACAAAGGCAGCACAGATTAAACAAGCCATTGGGTATTCATTTTCAAAAGGACTGCCCGTATTATCGGTTCACGGTTTGGAGGAGTTCGGGTTAAGGCAACGATACATGGAATTTATAGCCATCCCCCCTTCAAAACTTTACAAAAGATCCCTAACCCATACATTCTGCCTCTCTCCCTGGCAGACCATACCGGTGAATATAAAAGGGGATGTTGCAATTCGCGATTGCCAGCCTGAAAAAATCACAGGAAATCTTTTTTCCGATCAATTTTCCAGTATCTGGAATAGCAGGACAATGAAAACATATCGCAAGCAGATGGTAGGCCCTTCTCCCCCTCAACCCTGTAAGATATGTCCGCGGTTTTGACAGGCGGATTTATTATCTAAAAGGGATTTACCAAACCACTATCTTTCCCCCTATCAATACAGGGACAACTGACTACAATTCTTTTTTCAACGCATCAATATACTTTTGAACCGCAGTATGGATAATCTCCATCCAATTTTTTTCACTGCCCGTCTGAAATTGTCCTTCTGACTTAACAGTAATAACCTTCTCCTCAACTTTCCCATTTTCAGATATATTCAAGGTAATATCAGACGAAATCGGAAGTGACCATCAGACATTTTACTGCCAGCATCACCGGACACTTTCCAGCATTTCATATTGATTTTTTGCGCGTAAAAAGATACCTCGGTTATTCCACCATAGG
>JAQICW010000503.1 GCA_027858355.1 Desulfobacula sp. | reverse complement strand
GGGAAATCAATCTGTTCATGTCAGGTATCTCAATGCCTTGTAAATCAATGCTATCATCATGGATATTATTTTTATACAGAAAACAAGGAGAAGTCAAAAACTAATGGAGGGAAAGGTTACCAGCTATTACCAGTAATGGGATAAAAATTTTCCCTAGGTTCCATTCAGCTTACTGATGTAAAAATGTTAATGGGAGCTTGTCGCCGCTGTTCCAGTAAATCTCCAATTAAAGAGCACCAGTTGAATAGCTGCTATCGAATTTGGTTATGACTATGGATGTATAAAGTTTATGGTAAACTTTGTTCAGAATCATTTCTTTTATTTCTTATTTTATGTAATGTTTTTCCTAGGTAAAAACACCTATAGGTTCCATTTTAAGGGGGTTTTAGCCGTTTTTGCTCTGGCGCATTTCTTGCAAGATGAAGGAGGACGGAGAAATTAATGAAAAAGCCAAACCTGTTGTGAAGCAGGGACGGAAAGCCAAAGGGTCTCTTGGGGAGATCGCCTGGTTGCCAAAAAAAATTTAAGGAGGAAATATGAATAAAAAATTTTTATCAATCTTCTCAATGGGTCTTTTCTTATTTACGATGATTGGAATTGCCAGCGCATCGAATTTTTATGAATCAATGTTAGATGGGGGAAATAGACTGGTTGAAACCCAAAATACCGATGGGGGATGGGACTGGCCGCTTGATGACGGTAATTCCGCGACTGGAAGTGCCCTAAATACTATAGCACCGATTGGCATGGGTTTAGCTCAGGCATACTTGCAAACCGGTGATGCTGCTCAAAAGGTAGCTCTTCAAACTGTAGGTGAATTTTTATTAACTAAAACTGCTTTTTCGACACATGATGGTTATTTAGCAGCACAGCTTGATAATATTTTTGGTGGGACAACATATAAAAATTATGTAAAAGAAAATTATTATGACAAACTGGAAGCCGGAACCTACGAAAGGAACAGTATACAGTATGATACTGAAACATATATTGACTTCTTAGTCTCATACCGGGCTGGCGCGAATGCAAATCTTGCTGCTTGGGATATTGGCATGGGCCTCTATTCTGCTGAAGCTGTAGGAGTGGATACCTCTGAATGGATGACAGGCACGCAGGAAGGATTGGACGCCATCACATACGGTAATTTTTATGATGTTGTAGGACTTGCTGGATCGTTATTTGGACTCGCAACAGCAGAGTCAAGCACCGATCTAACAACATACGCAACCAAGCTGTCTGGGTATCAGATTGGTGATGGTGGATGGACATGGACAGACGGTGCGATGGATGCTGCCGCCGGTGATGAAACTGTACAGGAAACGGCCTATGCAATGATGGCCCTGTTAGCAGTAGATTCGGAGCTTTATTCTGGACAAGCAAGAACCGGTGCGAATTGGCTAATGGAAGTGCAATTGGCAACTGGTGGTTGGAAGAATTGGTCAGGAGCTCTTTCTGAGAATAACGAGATAACGGGGGAAGCTCTTTGGGCAATCAGTGCAGCAGTCCCAGAACCAACCACCCTCCTCCTCCTTGGCTTCGGTCTTCTTGGTGTAGCGGGAGTGTCCAGACGGAAGAATTAAAATAGAAATCTGAATCAGTTTTAAGGGCAGGGCTATTGATTTAGTTCCTGCCTTTTTTATTCCAGGGGATTTGGATCATGACAATAACAGACAACAAAAATTATCCTTTTTCTTTTTCCATGATAGACATTAAAAAAATTGATCCTTCTCCCTATCAACACCGCAAATACTTTGATGAAAACAGTTTGAGAGAGCTTGGAGCAAGTATTATACAGGATGGATTGATTGAACCGATTATCGTCCGGCCGCAAAAAAAAGGAAGTTTTCAGCTTATTGCAGGCGAAAGAAGGCTCAGAGCAATCAAAGATTACACGGATATGACTACTCTCCAAGTAAAGATCGCCATTCGAATTCGAGGGACATGATACGAATTCGAGGGACATGATACTTAATCCCAACAAGTGGAATGCTGACGGGGAAACCGCAGATTTCAATGGTTAGGTGAAATTGGGGTGTAAGATTCTATGATGAAGACGGAAAAAGATAAAATACTGCTCAATGATATATTGAAATTTGATGATATTAAGAATGTAAAGATAAGATTTAATTTGATGATGGAAGGTAATTGGAATCCAGTAGATTTTTTTAAAAATGCTGACACTGATACCCTGCTTAAAGGGCAGTATTGGAATTACAAGACGAAAAAATCATTTCAAAAAGGACAAATTACAATTGGCTTTATAAGGCTCAATGAAAACAACTTATGGCTTCTATTTCATGTGGGCAGGGTCACCAGAGATTTGAATAAATTTGATGGTGTAGGCTATGAATATGAGGTTTTGTCAGATTATGAAAAGTATTTTGGCCGTTTAATTGTTAAGTTTAAGAACAAAGCACAAACGATGATTCGTTTGGGTACTTCAGTAATCAATGAATGCGAGGTGGTACAAGTCCTACCCGATACTTTTGATAATGATATTTTCCCAGGCTATGACAAAGTTAGGGTTTCTTGGGAAGAATTGTCCAGGGTTGTTACAAAGGAAGGTTGGAAAACAGCATTGCAAAACCAAAAAGGCGTATACTTAATTACAGATATATCTAATGGCAAAATGTATGTAGGTTCAGCATATGGTGAAAATATGATCTTAGGACGTTGGCATTCATACATTAGAACAGGTCATGGGGGAAATGTTGAACTGAAAAAAATAAGTTTTGAGCATATCAAGAAAAATTTCGAATATTCTATTTTAGATATTTTCAAATCCACTACTGATGATCAAGCTATACTTGCAAGAGAAAACTGGTGGAAGAGTCTTCTAAAGACAAGAGCGTTTGGATATAACAAAAATTAAAAATTACCTAACCCTGTTTGCTTTAGCGGACCATTATACTTTATTTTTTGATAAGTTTTTTTTAAGGCACTTTCCCATAGTGTTATTTATAATATATACATCACATTTTGGCAGCTTCTGAAAAATATTTTCCAGGCTTGAATCAGAATCAACTTGGTCTCCAATTAAGATTATTCCGGTGGATTTACTTTGATTCAATTATATTTTTACCAAAGTTGATTTATCGAAAAGCCTTTACAGAGATTAGAAAGGTTGATACAGAATTCATGATCCGGGTTTTTATTTGTCTGGTCGGATATCATTCAAATTTACAAGATGCACAGAACTGTAGAATTGCTTGTTGGGATAGGAGATAAAAAATGAGTAATGCACTTCCATGGGGCGTAGTCATACCCTACTGCTTCTTTTCGATGTTCATATTCTACCAGCAACTTCATGCCAAGCATTTTCGTGGCGCAAGCCAAGGCTTCCTCTCCTTCTTGATTTTCACCGGATTCATTGGCATGGCCACAGGCCTCGTCTTCCTTGTGTACTATGGAATCAAAGTTGTGTGGTGGGCACCCCTTGCTCTCTTTGGTCTTGGTCTGGCCTTCCAATTAATCAGCAACATGATTGAAAATCTGATCGGCGCATTTGCCCTCAGCATACTGGGTTTCGTTGTGTGGCCTGTCTGTGCATTCTTGATGTTCGCATCCGTTCCGGATGTCCACGTTAAATCACAGGAGATGGAAACGGTCGTTGCCTTCACCGCAACCATGGAATCAGCCAATCTTGCTTCACGGTTTGTCAACAAAGGTGTTGCTTTCTCCGTTATGAGTCAGGCCGACACAGACGACATGATGCGGCACTATCGTGTAGCACTTGTACACGCCGAGAAAGTTGACACCAACTTTCTGAATGAAAAGTATGATGGATGGGGAACCCATTTTGAAAAAGAGTTTCTTTCAGGACTTCGTCTTGTCGTTGAGGGCGACGAAAAAGTGGATGCAACCATCTCCCGCACAGGCCAAAAACTGATGGATTCGTGGGGAAACTGGTTCAACGATAATGTGAAGGAAATCAGAAAACTGTGATAGCCCAACAAAACCATCGACACGTATTTTCAAACAGTGACGTGAAACGGCGCGGTTTGGGAAGACGGTCATTGTAGACGTTGCAAATAAATGAGAGGATAAATGAAATTTCTAAAAAAAATCCCTGATTGGTTAAGATGGATATTGTTTTTACCTGCTGCCTTATTAGCACTATTCATAAGCTATCCTCTGATTACTATTATAAATAGGCTAACAATGGTTGGATTTGGAGAAGGATTTTTTGTTGATATAGGAATTTTAATTTTGGCTAATCTATGGAGTGCGGTAGCTTTTATATGGGTAGGCTCAATAGTCGCTCCAAAAAATAATTTTGCAGTGTCGATTATACTATCAGTGTTGTATGCGTTTGTGCTTGGCATCTCGTTTTTTGCGAAATTCATGTTAGGTAATACCATCAGTGTTTCATGGCTCGAAATGATCATCATGATTATTGCTGGAATATTTGCTGCTGTGGGGGTAATCCATTATTTCCACGAAAAAGAACAAAACGAATCTATTGAGAATGAATTGTATTAAAATAAAAAAATCCCTAACCACTTCATCCACCTGACCTTTACCCGCGCCTGATGGGCGAGTGCACCGGCAGGTGATGTCGATGTTAGCCTTTAGAAATAAGGGAAAGTACATGAGTATTTTAGATGGACTATTCAAATCGAAACAAGACCCTTTGCAGAAACAAGCAGACTCCCTCGTCTCAGCTGCTGCCATACACGCTACGAGCGTGTTTGTGCCTCTTCTCGACAAATTTCCATTTTTAGAAAAAGCAAATGTTGAACACTGGGATTTTATCGTGACTGTTGCTGGTATCTTCATGGGTGCATCTCGTTTGAACAATCTCCATGTAGGTGATGCCCGAGAGAAAATCTTGATGAAGACTGTTGCTGAACACCTCGTAGAGAAATATCAAGATGGCATCCGTGCGTTTGAGGACTGCAAGGGGCTCTATGAAACCGAATATGATCGCCTTGCTGCCACTGGTCACGACCCTACATTTCTTGCCAGCGATGCAGTAGGAAAGTGGGTTGTATGGAACGTGTTGGGAAGAGCACCCGAATCACATGATGAATGCATACTTGTTCGTACCATCGGAGGGATGGTAACTCATACCTTCTTTGATTGGTGGAAGTAAGTATTACAAGAAAAGTTATCATGACGTTATAATTCAATAAAGAGGATATTATAAATGGAAAATAGCTTTATTCAAGATTGGATTGATCAAATCAAACCTTTATTCCCATCAAATGCTAAAATCATTTTGCATGATGAAGGGAATGTTAGCATTAAAGTCTGGTGGAAATTAGGTACTGATCCAAACCGACCTCAAAAAAGGTCAAGGATATTAAAAATCATTATTAGCTCAGAAGCAATAGCGGATTGTAATAACCCAATAAATGCTGGAAAAAAAGTAAAAGCAATAATTGAAAATAAAATGTTATCATTTGATCCGGAGCACAATGAATCAGCCGATGCAAGCACACCAATTGATGCATTAGTTATCTCTACTCTTGATATCAATTAATACCCTATGAATGGAATTGTTGGAGCTTGAATTATAACCATATAGGCTGCAGCAGACCGTTAAACTATATTTCCTGACAAGTTTCATTCCAGGTATTTTTTTACAGTAATTTTTATAATATAAAAGTCATGACCCCCGGCATAGCCGGGGGCTTGCTTAAAGCCCTATAAGGGCATTGAATACTGATAACCCCTTAAGGGGTATTTGTGCGATTCTA
>JAQICW010000460.1 GCA_027858355.1 Desulfobacula sp. | reverse complement strand
ATGGGCAATATTTATCTCATGCTGATTATTGCTGCCCTTGCAAGTTTGATTATTGGAATGGGGCTGCCTACAACGGCAACTTATATTGTCATGGCATCATTGACAGCTCCTGCAATTGTATCCATTGCCGGTGCCCAGGAATGGTTTGTGCCGTTAATGTCGGCTCACCTGTTCTGCTTTTATTTTGGAATTCTTGCAGATGATACACCTCCTGTGGGACTTGCCGCCTATGCAGCAGCAGCCATTGCAAAATCGCCGCCCATTGCCACTGGCATACAGGGATTCATGTATGACATACGAACGGCAATCCTGCCATTCATGTTCATATTTAATTCTGATTTGATCCTGCACAATATTACGTCCTGGTCCCAGGCGATACTTATTTTTGTCATGGCGTGCATTGGTAATTTTGCCTTTGCCTCGGCAACTCAGGGATGGTTTGTGGCAAGAAACAGGATATGGGAAATACCCTTGTTTTTAAGTGTTACCGTCCTGGCCATGAGGCCTGATGCCATTGCATCCCTGGTTGGACTGCCCCATGATCAGCGGTATTATGTTTATCCTTTTGCCCTGATCATTTTCGGTATCCTCTATCTTTTGCAGAGACCGAGAATTCCTAAAGATGCGGGCAGAACTGCTAAAGAAGCCTTTGAAGGCGTTTAATCATTCTTAAAGGAGAAAGCCATTGGATACTATTAAAAAAATTCTTGTTCCCCTTGCATTTACAGATTATTCACAAGGCGTTTTTGACTGTGCAGTACAGGTCGCTCTGAAGAATGATGCCAGTCTTATTGTTTTAAGTATCATCAATTCAAGGGATATTGAATCAGTGGAAAGCATTGTTTCCATGGGTTATGATGTTGATGCAGAACATTATGTTGAAGAGATCCGCAAGGAAAGAAAACAAAAACTCAACAAAATGGCAGATGAGGCCAAAATTGACAAGGACAAAGTTAAGATCCTGTTCAAGATAGGAAGGCCGGTTGATGAGATTTTAAAGGTCATCATTAAAGAAGCGCCTGATCTTGTTGTCATGGGAACAAGGGGTCGTGGCAATCTGAAAAATATTATTATGGGATCTGTTGCTGAAAAAATTTTTAAAAGATCTCCTGTTAATGTGATGTCTTACAGGGATAAAGAAGTTAAAAAAAGCCTGACAAAAAGACTTCATTTTTAACAGCAAGCTGTTTAAACGAACCGCTTTTTTTTCATCCATATACACCTTGTACACTTCAGTGGGAAGAACAAGGATGCGGTCATCCAGACTGGAAATATCTTTCGATAAATTGCTATTCAGCGGGAATGCCAATCCTGGCATTCCCGCTGAATACTCGTATATAGCGAAAACTCAATATTTGCTCTTTTTCTAAAAGTGGCGAATCTTCAAGGTAAATGTAAAAATAAGAGACCTCCCTTGTACAAGCTGTCTGTTTGCTCCATAAGTCCGGACGTCAAATGATTTTAATTTCGGATGTCAGATCAAATGCAGCCACCATGTATGATTTTAATACATATCAATTTAATTAATGCGTTATGCCCAGACTGATAATATCCAGCAGTAGATAATCGTCAATGAAATCGTATAAACGATGAGACCATAAAACCATTTGCCTGCAAATTTTGGTGTTCGCAGCGGGGAAAGATTAAACCCAGCCATGATCATGAACATCATATAAAGTAGAATTGAAAAAGTTGTGGTGCTGAATAAAGGTTCAAACAGAAAAACA
Source organism: Desulfobacula sp. (assembly GCA_027858355.1). The sequence continues at coordinate 665 of JAQICW010000460.1, read as the reverse complement.
AAAGCAAAAGCAATAATATTGTTGTCAAGCGCAAGCCCCTTATATGTGGTGCTGTCTACAAGGCCGAAAATATTGAAATAGCTCAGCCGTATGGCAGCAGTGGCAACGATGACAAAGGCGCCCGGTAAAAACCATAGACTAAACTCTCCATAGCTTAAAAGAAAAACAGCAGGACAGATACCAAAGCTTACCATGTCAATCAATGAATCCAGCTGTGCTCCGAAATTCTTTTGGTCATCTGTTCTACCCGCTATTGTTCGGGCAATAATACCATCACCCCAGTCAAAAAGAACGGCCCATATCATCCCGATAATGGCGGCAGGAAAATTTTTTAAAATGGCAAAGTATATCCCCAGCAGCGCACATAAAAGTCCTGCAAGAGAACAGATATTGGGAAGATCTTTAGCAAACCAGAGCATTCCGGTCTGGTGTGAAGGTTTTGATGGTGATGTGTTCATCTAAGTCCTCTCTATTTTGTTTTTGTCACCCAGAAGGGATTTAAGCGCGTCCACCAGGTTGAAGTTTTCTTCTTTTGTTCGGGCGGCAATACGGATATATCGGTCAGCATCGGGCATGGTTTTACCCTGACAGTGTTTGATGTACATATTGTGTTCAACAAATAATCTTTTTGTTAACTCAGGCCCGTTCAGCCCTGTGTCCGGCAA
>JAQICW010000036.1 GCA_027858355.1 Desulfobacula sp. | reverse complement strand
TGCTGTAGACAGAAACAAAGAAAGTAAAAAATGGTTTGAAGAAAGCGAACTTGAGTTTAAACTTGCTGCATAGGCAGTAGAAAATATTTTTGATTCCAATTGCACAGGTCGAAATTTTTTAGAAACGCTACACAAGCCACGGCTTCCCCGGCTCTACCATATTGTACTTTTTCCACAGTCAACAAAGACGGCTCACCCCGTGTAGCACCTTATACTTCCATGATTCTTGGAGAAAATAAGCAAGGATTTTATTTTGATGAATTATCTCACAGTACCTCCTCTAATCTCGAACGTGATCAAAGGATTTGTGTGTTAATAGTTAAAAACAACAAGTGGTTTTGGATAAAAACGGTTCTTTTGGGGAGATTTGATCATCCCCCGGGCATAAGACTCATGGGCAAAGTTGGAAAGAAGAGAGAAGCTACGGAGCAGGAGATTGATTCTTTTAAAAAACCTCTAAGCCCTTTAAAAATTTTTAAAGGATATGAACCTATATGGGGGTTCATGAAGCATGGTCGCGAAATTCACTTCAATGATTTTGAAACAGTAAAATGTCGTACATTAACAGAAATGGAATCTATATGATTTCACAAAAATGAGGGTATAGGCTTGTCCTGCTTGAGATACTTTCCAACAACGAACATGCTACGGGTGAAACCTTAGAGGTTCAGTGTTATAACTCAATAAAATAATAGGACCCAATGGAAAAAAGTAAATTCAAAATTCTATTCAGAGGCCCTGTATATCCTGCGATGATAGTCTCAGACAAAAGACTTTACTCGGCTTTTGACATTGAAGAATTAGCGATAGGTTGCTTGTCCTCCAATCCAGTAAAGGGTAGCAGCATAATTGCAGTTATTGATTCAACAGGTGAAGAATTTTGGTTTACCCCAGAACATAATGCTGTATCGTTTGGTTTTTCATCACAAAAATGGACCAAGAAGAAAATCATAGAGTTATTTAATAAAAGTTCAAATGGCAAAAAGGCAAAATTAGAATATCCTCTTAAATCATTGTCAAGCAAGCGTTTGTCAAACATAATAACCGATATTTGCAAAGTATTGAGGTCATAGCTCTCAGTAGACCGTTAATGGTTAAAATATAAATATGAACAGATGCTGTACTAAAAAATTACTATTGGAACTAAAGAAAAATCCAGAGAAAGAGGATGCTATAATAGATTCGTTTTGGAGTTGGCATGCCAATGTGTTCTATCTCGAAAGACGAAAGTGTGTATTGGTGACAAATGATATAACATTATTCACCATGTTCATTCCAGCTCTTAAAAAAACATGATTTTCAATCCTTTCATTTTATATTTGGCCAGCAATTATTTAAAAATTTGCTCAATGAAGAAAATGCAGGAAGTCTCATGAAAGATTCACCCATGGTGTTTGTTTTTAAAATCATTTTTTAAAAAGTTCAGAGTGGGTATCGGTTCTTTCTAAAATCAATGCATTATCAGTTATTTGATATATAAGAATCCGATTATATGGTACGGCTGAAGGTGAATTTACCATCCCACTTTCCCGGGCCATCGAACTATCCCGCTACACTCGGGCCGAAGGTTGGTGATCTCAATATTCATGGCGGCAGCACCACGATTATAAAAAAAGAAGTACGAAATTCAAGATATTCCATTTTAAAATTAATCGATCTGTGGTTTTATATATTTAACCGTTCGGTGAAAAAGATTGACAATTAGATAATTTAACTGTACGGTGAAATTTATCAATCTATTATATTGTTTAACTGTACGGTTAAACTGAGGTTTTATATGAAAGAAGATATAGGATATCCATACCGTGTCCGTTTGGTTAAATACCTTGGAAAAGCCATTCAAGACACCCGAAAAAAGAAGAAGATGAGGCAATCAGATTTAGCAGAGATTACAGGCACAAGTGTGAAGTTCATTAGTGATGTAGAAAGAGGAAAAGAGACAATTCAGATGGACAAAGCTTTTGTGTTACTTCGCGCTCTAGGTTTAAAACTATATGTAACACCACATTCAATTGAGGATGAAAAATGACAGACCGATTACAAATCATATGGAACAAACGATTGGTCGGCACATTGGATCGCCACAAAAAGGGCAGAGTTGTCTTTCAATATTCTCAAGATTGGATAGAAAAAAAAACTTTACCTATTTCTCTTTCACTTCCTTGTAGAAAAGAAAAATTTGCGCCGGGTATCAGTACAGCTTTTTTTGAAAATCTTCTTCCGGAAAGCAACACAAGAACAGTATTGGCGTTCCGTCACAGATTTGACAAAAAAGATACCTATGCTTTTTTAGAAAATTTTGGAGAAGATTGTGCGGGAGCACTTTCTATCATACCTGAAGATCAAGAACCTGATTTCACCCCTGGCCGATACGAAAATATTACCCAAGAGTTGATAGAAGCTCTTGATAAACTGCGGCTTGATCCGGGGAGATATAAATTATACCCGGAAATGAAACGAGCCAAACTTTCTTTGGCTGGAGTACAAGACAAACTGCCGGTTTATATTAAAGAAACTCAATTTTATCTACCGAAAAATTCAGGCTCCGCTACCACGCATATTATTAAACCAGTTAATGCCGGTTTTACTGATATCCCGAGGAATGAAGCCTTTTGTATGGAATTGGCACAGCGTTCAGGTTTTTCGATTCCCAATTCAAAAATTATGAAAATTGGCGGTCATGAATTGTATGTAGTCGAGAGATATGACCGTCAGGAAGTAAACAAAGAAATTGTTCGCATCCACCAGGAGGATTTTTGCCAGGCAATGGGATACCCGGCTGAGCGAAAATATCAAGAGACCGGTGGTCCCGGTTTTACAGAATGTAGAGAATTAATTGATGAATCTTTGTCAAATCAAGGGGTAAAAAACAGGCTCCTATTCATACGTATGATGGTTTTTAATTATATTATTGGCAATCATGATGCGCATGGTAAAAATTTCTCTATTTTACATAGCAAAGGCTTTGACTTAGCGCCTTTCTATGACTTGGTATCCACCCAAGTGTACCCTTTGGACAATAAATTTGCGATGGCGATTGGTCAAACTTACAAGCTCAATCGGATAAAAGAGCATTCCTTTGAAGCATTTGCCAAGGACATGGATGTTCGGCCCAAATTGTTGACATCATTAATAAATCAAGAGTGTAAAGCTGTCGAAAATGAAATGGATGGTTTGATAACAGAGCATGTTAAAAATTATGGTGAAGCAAAGATTTATGACGATTTAAATAAAATTATTAGATCAAACACAGCACAGTTGCAAACTTTTTTCAGATAGATGTATAGCAGCGTTGAAGTCTTCTCTTTGATCTCGAAGGGTAAAAATACTATTCCAACAAAAAAATGCTGTCGGATAAACCGCAGATTTTTGTGTTGGCTCTAAATAAAATAGTAAAATGTTTGTTCATTAAAACTTATTTTTTCAATACAGATTATCATGACGATTAGACAATTTAAAAATAGTGATATAGAGCAGGTTATCGATCTTCAAAATGAGTGGTTTACAAGTCGCTTATTACCATCATATGTGAGTAAAAATTTTGATAATGAGTATGAAATAATGTATCTATATATTTCACCGGACAAAAGGGGAAATCAATTGGGAAGAAAGCTAATTCAGTCTACAGAAGCTGGAATAAAGAAACTTGGGGCGAAGAAAACAATACTAGCCCCTGCAACTGAGGTTAACCAAGAGAGACTAATTAATTATTACGAATCTTTAGGATATATCTTACAAAAGGACAGGATGTTTAGAGGGATTTCTCATAAGATAATGTCTAAAGAAATCTAAAAAAAGAAAACAGAACACACATATTAAAATTCACTAAATGCAAACAATTAACCCACCAATTAATTAACACTGACCGCTTACAGCGGCGGGTTATTTTTCCGTTGGGGGGGAACACTCTGGCTTTGAGAATTGGCCAGAAGGATACAGTTTTTGAATAGCTAGTTTTATTTAAGAAATCAGAGATGCTTCAACCTAACCATCAATATTTGGAATGGAGGAAATATGAAATTGCTTAATCACAAAGCTATACAATGGTCTGCTGTTCTGGCAACTTTAGGCGTTTTAATATTCGTTAGCTCGCCATTTTTTAAATTTTTCCCATTTTTGGACGAAAGCATACTACCATTGATTATGGTAATCGGATGGCAAATTTCAGTGGCGGTTTGGCTGACGGGTATTTATCTCTGGCACAAAAGTGATATCCAATTAACCGGTCTTATTGGATTTGCCATGTACATGGCTGGTCATTTACTGATTGTATATTGGTTGTATAATTCGAATTTCGTTCTCAGTGAAGCGAAAAAGGCATTTTCACTGGAGGCCGCTGTAGGCATTATTTTGTATTCAAGTGGTATCATGACTTTAGGGTCCACTTTGATCAATGTGGGTTATTTCCCTCGTCTCGCCACTCTATTCTGGGTAATCGGGCTAATTTTTGTCTCCTTCGGTTTGAGTAGTGGATTGACCTTCTTAATTATCGCAGTGGGAATGATTTGGTGCGGTATCTATTTCTGGATTAGTATTGGAAATAAAAAAATCTCCCTTCCTTCTGCCGAGAATAAATCGGAAAATCACCAAAGGTTTATTCCACTAGATCTACTCAGAGGTTTAATTATTATAGTAATGGCCATCGATCATGCCAGTCTGTATATTCTAAAAACGCATCCTTTGGAAATTTGGAACAGTTCTGTTGCCGGCTATTTTTCAAACAGTGGTGCATTTTTAACTCGCTTTATTACGCACTTTTGTGCACCCGGTTTTTTCTTTCTTATGGGAGCCGGTATGATTTTATTTGCGGCATCACGTAAAAAGAAAAACTGGTCACATGGTAGAATAATCCGTCATCTGATATTAAGAGGGTGTATGATTATTGTCCTGGAGAAAATACTTTGGACCACACTTGTGTTCCGCACTTTAGAATATACAAAATTCGGTGTCCTCTTTGGCCTTGGAGGAGCCATGTTGATTGGTAGTCTGTTGATACGTTTTAATAGATTTGTGTTATTGATTCTTGGTCTTGCCGGACTCCTTATTACTCAGGTGCTACCACAATTTATAACGGACATCGGTTTCTATGATCATCCCATTGCTATACTACTACTAGTGCCACAATCGATGGGAACCTGGATTAATACCTACCCAGTGATTCCCTGGTTAAGTATTTCAGTCTTAGGAATGGTGTTTGGAAAAGAACTGCTAAAAGATTCGGATAAGGCTTATCTAAAGCTTTTAGTGGCTGGTCTAATCTGCTTAATATTATTCCCGATTGTGCGATGGACAGGTGGTTTTGGAAACTTCCAAACACCTTATTTTCGAGGTTGGATTGAATTTCTCAACGTGGTTAAATATCCGCCCAGTCTTGGATTTACACTCATTACATTGGGTGTCAATTTTGTTCTTTTATTTCTGTTTGAAAAAATTCATTATAAACTCGGAATCTGGAAAACGCCGCTACTGGTTTTTGGAAAAACAGCTCTTTTTTTCTATTTTGCGCACTGGTTCCTCTTTTCAGCAATCGGTTTACTTTTCTTTTTTATCAAAGGGGATCTGTTGTGGCTTTATGCGGGATGGGCAGTAGGTCTCTTGATGCTGTACCCAACATGCAAGCAGTATCTGGAATTTAAGCAGAGAACATCTCCAGCTTCGATTTGGCGATTAATATAGAACTGTGGCAAACGGGATAGAATAACTGCAAGGGAAGTCAAAAAAGGGCTTGTTCTTAATTTGTAACAAATTTAATCAACGGCCATACAAGAAGACTCAGTCACAAATCACAATGTGGTCAATTACCCTTGCTTTATATTCCCCAACAAGTGCATTCGGTTGACCGCAATCGCCCTCTATGGGGCAGTATACAGCGTTTTCGGCTCATTCATCATTAATTCTGCATCGGTTCAGCGGCAACTGATGCATGCGTTGGAATTGAAGAAAAGGTCAGACCGATATGTCAAAGAGTAAAACGAAAAAAGATACTGCACTTGCCGAACTGATTGCAGTTGCACCTCCCAAGGCCCTTTCAGAGCTGATACTTAATCTGGCTGAAAACTCTCCTGAGATACGTCGAGAGTGCTTTGATTATTTAAAGGAAAATACAGCTGTTTCCAAAATGCTTGAACGCCAGTCGGAAGGGGAAGCCATCATGTCCATATGGGCTGAGCTGCTGCCGGATCTTGAGGATCTGGATGCATATGGTGGCGGACCTTATGGGGTGGAAGACCAGGTATGGGAGTTGCTGTATGAAATTACAAAACGTCTGACTTCAAAAAAGGTCGATGAAACGTATCGACGTGAAATACTCGACTCTGTTCTACCGTTTATTAAAAGTAGAAGTTCAGGGGCTGGAGATGCGCTGGATGATCTTGCTTATGTTGCCTGTTATTCCGCTACTGAATTACGGTACCTTGCTGAAAGCCTGGAAGCTATGCATGATGACTGGCAAACCCGCAATGCCCGCAATATTTATAGGCAGATCGGGGACCATAATAAATATCTTGAGCTTCGGTTGAAGTATATGGAAGTTGGCGCTGATTACCATGATCTGGCTGAGTTTTACTGGGAAACAGGAGAAAAGGAAAAATCGATTCAGATCGCCCGAAAAGGACTTAAGAAGGCAACAGGGCGGATGAATGAATTGCGAACATTTGTGGCCGAACGGGCTCAGGAGTCAGGTGACCGGACTACCTGGATCGAACTTCAGTTTGATCAGACGACAGACCGTTTAACCCTTGATAAATACAAAAAATTTAAAAAAGCGTGTAAGACAGAAGAATGGAAAGAGTATGAACCCAGACTCCTAAAAAAAATGAAAGATACAGGAAAAACCGAGCAGATGAAAATTCACATGGATCGAAAGGAATATGATAGTGTTGTGAGTCTTTTGTCAAAGTGCCGCTATCCACAATATAATTGGGACAGCAACACGGATGTACGCATCGTAGAAAAACTTGAAAAATGGTACCCTGAAAAAGTTCTTAAATGGTATCTTTCCGGTCTGGGTAATCTTTCTTCCAATCAAAAAAGAGAAGAATATGCGAGAAAGGCTGAGGTGATGGCTAAAGTTCGCCATATGCTGGTTAACGTGATGGATGATGAAAGCAGATGGAAAAAGCTGGCAGTTAAAGTCAAAAATGATAATCTCAGGCGTCCGGCTTTTCAGCAAGAATTTGCCGGTACTGTTCCGGGATGGAAGGCGATATAATAATGAATGAACGAATATGTCTCGGGACAGATATCAAAACTGGGGAGGAGTTGAATGAAAAAGGATAAAAACAGACAACTCCAGCAGACCGGAAAAAAAGAGAGTGCCATTGTCCGGTCCTCGGCTGCTGAGTACCTGACATTTGTCGCGGCAAGTGGTAAGGGCGGTGTTGAGGCAGTTTATGCGGATGAAAACATCTGGCTGACCCAAAAAATGATGGGTGTTCTCTACGATGTCGAGACACATACCATTAATTATCACTTGAAGAAGGTGTTTGCTGATAGTGAATTGGATGAGGATTCAGTTATTCGAATTTTTCGAATAACTGCCGCAGACGGTAAAAATTACAATACCAAACACTACAATCTTTCGGCTATCATCGCTGTAGGCTACAAGGTCAACTCAGAACGTGCGGTGCAGTTCCGTAAATGGGCGACAACGATTATTCAGGAGTTCACCATCAAAGGCTACACAATGGATGATGAGCGTCTGAAAAATGATGGCTCTGTCCTTGGCAAGCAATATTTTGAAGAGCAATTGCAGCGTATCCGGGAAATTCGTCTGAGTGAGCGTAAGTTCTATCAGAAAATTACCGATATCTATGCCTCGTCCATTGATT
>JAQICW010000419.1 GCA_027858355.1 Desulfobacula sp. | reverse complement strand
TTTTTTTAATGAAAATTGCCAATACTGCTCAATATCCTGATAAATCAACAATGTTGTCAAGTAATAACATGCTGTAATTATTGATTGATTTAAGATCCAACGGCCTGCTGGGACAATAGCTTTTATGGCTTTATAATGTTCTTTTTTATTAAATTTTATAGTTGAATTAAATACGTTTACCTCTTCGGCAGATTTTAATGTTTCAACCAGTTGATCATGTAAAAAAAAACAATACCAGTGACTAAATTCAAATTCATTTGGTAGAGGATATGTTGTTTTCATATTATTCACAATTTGGCATCTTTATTATGAAACCGCCTTCGGCATCACTCTGGCCATCCTTTATTAAGTTTAAAAATTTCTGCAAAATAAGTTCCTTCATGCCATTTCATTTTATGATTTTCCGGGATGGCATGTGGGAAACACTTCAACGATTCAGGTAAAGGATAGGTAGCCCATGGATTATGATAGATTGTGTGTTTTCTTGTCGCAACCGAAGAAGGTTGAAGGTCATTAAAGATCCACACACCACTTACGCGAGTATACTGAGGGCCTTTTTTCAAGTTTTAAGGGTATGGGTTTAAAAATAATAGTCCAATTTTCATGATTCCATATTAATGGGCTTATAGAGTCAAATCCTTCGGAGTCTATTTTTTGTTGAATTGTGTCGGGATCGAGTGAGTCTAACCAGCTATGAAGTTTTTTTAAAAGTTTTTTACCGCTTGGTTGACTTACAGGATAGAATTCATCCTCTATTTCTACCATAAAATTTTTGTGTGGATTCGCAGAAAGGTAATCAAGTACTACTCCTTTCCTCGTTTCTCCGCCAGGATCGACCTCTTTGTTTTCAGTGGCTAAGACAGCTTCTAAATAAAATTCTTGCTCATTTGGTATTTTTACTAAAAAGTCAGGTCTGGAACCATTCCCATTTGGTAAACTTGGATGTGGTGATAATTTAAATCCCTTTTTAATAAGTGCTTGATGTAAAAACAATTCAAATGTAGCAGATTTAAAATGAGTATCATTCCCAGAACGAATCCTAGCTATTAGCTCTTCCACCTCTTTTTTGGGGTAATGAGAAACAAAATTTTCAATCAATTCTCTAACCCTGCTGATTTCTGCCCATGATGAACGGTTGTAAAACTTAAAATTTGATTCTTGATTCCTTTTAGGAGAGCCATCAATTCTTTGAATTTTATCAAATACTGTTAATTCTTGAGAACTCTTTTCCAAGGCATCCAAATTTATTTATATCCTTATTATTCTAATTCTTAGATCTGATCTTTCTTTGAAATTATAGACACAAAATCATTCTGTAATCTCGTATAATGAAGTCCTTAATTTACTCTCATATTTTTTAAGACAACACCAAAATAACCGGTGAAATCCGGTTCATTTTTTGGTTGGGTCAAATTTTCCAGTCAAACATTTTTATTCTATTTTCAATTTTTTGAAGGGTTGCAATTAAATCATTTTCATTCGGCAGGTCACCAATAACCAAATCTTTAAAAATGGTTTTGTAGGTGTTTTGAATACGTTTCCAAGTCATTCCTGGATTTTTAAAGATAATTGCCGAACAGGGGTGATCTTTCAACCATGCATTGTTGTTTTTATAACTAATGAAATCGTCTTCACCAACCTTTTGCAGCATTTTAGAAAAATTACCACTTTTGAAAAATGAAATTACTGATTGATTCTTCAACATTTGATCAAGGTCATATATATGCCTGATTTTATCTGATAGGGCCTGATATGGTTCATCCATTCGTGAGAAGCGGACCAGGCTCATTATTTTTTCACAAAATGTCCGTTCGATGCTTAGCGACTGGACTTTGAATAACTGAAGACCATATTCTTGGATCAATGTTTCCTGTCCTGTCTGGTGCATAAGATCCAGAATATAACTGCCAACGTTTTCAATTGTAAAAGGTTCATAATTCCCAAGCCAAGTGGTCTCAAGTATCAATTGTTCTCTTGCCAGCCCAAAGTTACCGTCAAAACACTTGTCGTATTGATGAACCGTTTTCCTGATATTTCCCTATAGATTTCTGGAATGCCAAACCGCTGGGAGGCCGTTAAAACAGCATCCCTGAAAAGGTCTTTGTTTCGGTGCAGTCCCATTATTTAATATTCCATTTCTCTGCCGTTGCCAACATATCCGGTATTATTCCTAATTTATATTCCGTCAACGGATTCAAGCTTTGTTTTAAATAGTCCAGATCCAGATCCATATTAATTTTTTTCAGTAATGCCCCTAAAAATGCCCGGGTCCGGGGCGGATATTCATATACATATTGAAGAAGCTGTAAAAGTTCCTTCTTTTTTAATGATGTAATAGCGACAATCAATAAGTTTATTGCGGCCTTTCTATCCAGATCCGATATCTGTTTAAAATCTTTTAGTGCATCAAGGATTTCTAATAGGTGGTAATTCATGCTTGTTACGTCAATATAGCTTTTGACACGTCTGACGTTTATATTCCCGATCCGGGTACGAATTTCTTTGATCTTGCTTGCAACTTTTATGTCTTTGGGGACTTGAGAGGTCAGCCCCATCCTGTTATATAATGCCGTGCCAGTTATATAAGCAATCCTATTGTTCCCGATAAATAGATAGGGACGAAGCAGGTTTTCTTCACTTGGTTTCAATTCACCAAATACTGTTTTTTGGGGTTTATAAAAAACGCCGGTTGATATCCGTTTGATTGTTTTTTCTGCGATCAGCCTTTCTATTGTTTTGGTGGCGGCACCATACTCATTATTTGAGATGTCAAGCTCTCGATATTTGAAGGTTGTACCTGCTGGCAGCTTATTTATAGTTTCTTTTATTTTTTTTGATATTGTCATATTTTTACCCGATCAATAGATTTGACTGAAACGATAGGGTGTCAGCACTATTTTGTCAAGTATTTTCCGGAAAATACTTGACAAAATGAGCCTTGGAGGAATTGAATCCCCCTGGTATCATAGAACCAATACCTAATCCCCTGACAGTGATTCATGAAAAAATATGGTCACCGAGAATTGCCGGGATACCGCTTCAAATACTCCAGATTGTATCTGACCAAAGCCTCTCTAAGTTTTAAGTCCTGATTCTTTGTAAGTTTGCCAAAGTCAGGCCGAATCAAGCTCCCCATTAAAGGGGCTCCCCATCTAAATGCGGAGAGTTTTTCTCCTTTCTCAAATTTTGCCAACAGAATGTCTGCTTT
>JAQICW010000406.1 GCA_027858355.1 Desulfobacula sp. | reverse complement strand
TCCAGGCCAAAGTCATCACAGAGCCGGTCCATCATGGCTATTTCATCCAGATTCCGTATGGTTGTGTGGGCGCCAAATGCCCAGATGGTTTCATATTCAAAGCCCGAGGTCAGGTATTTACCTTCCTTGTCATGGTAGACATTGGAGCATTTGATCACGCAGCCGGGATGGCAGGCTCCCAGACCGCCCCTGCCGTGGGCACGTCCAGACCTGCCGTTCGGATCTGCCTGCTGGATGGATGACCTGTGTTAGAAACTGCCCGGAAAAACAAGCCATCGGTTTTTCAATATTCCCTGGAAATATACAGTTTGGGCAAACCGCCATTGCCCTGATATTGGTCCTTACATTTCTTACGGGGATTTCCATGGCCAAAGCACCGGGTAAGTGGCAGAATGATATCACAAAATCGGAGTATCTAAGATATGTGATGCAAAGCAAGATGCCATGGAATTCAAACGGGCAGGTTGACCCTGAAAAGATGGAAAAAATGATGATGGTCATGAAAAAGGTTCAGGCACAAAGAGTTCAAATGGTTCAGGCTTCTGAAAAAAAAGAAAAATAAAATGAGGGAATTATTATTTGTTCTCCTTGGCAAACAAAAGAATAAAGAATAAAGTCTTGAACAAAGACGGACAATAAATCCTGATAAATTCGGGCATGGTACACAAAAATCAGTTCTGCTTTCAAACAAATCCCGGGAAAGACACGGGAACCAAATATAAGGAAAGACAATAAGGAAAGACAATGCCGATATTCAGTTTTCTGGCCTACCCTGAAAAAAACATGAAAGAGCAGTTGATCAAAGACCTTTCCGTTATGGACTATTGCGAGGTAAAACCATCAGAAAACCAGGAGGTTTTGATTCTGTTGACAGATACACCGGATGAAGAGACCAACAAACGCCTGATTGATACCATTAAGGCGTTGAAATCCCTGCAGGCCTTGAGCATGACCTTTGGACATACAGACATGTAAAAAACCAGATATTACCAAGAAAAGGAGCGGTTTATGACGATCAACAGAAGAGATTTTATCCGGGCCATGGCCTTAAACAGTGCGGCTGTGGCGGCAGCAACCATGTTTCCGGGAATCAGTTTTGCCGGTTGGAAACCCAATGATCTTTCTACCGATTCCATTGTCTGGAGTAAAACCCCTTGCCGCTTCTGTGGTACCGGCTGTAGTCTGCTTGTGGGCGTTTCAGGAGAGAGGGCTGTCGCGGTAAAGGGTGATCCTAATTCTTCCGTTAACAAGGGCCTGTGCTGTGTCAAGGGATATCATTGTGTACAGATTCTGTATGGGAAGGATCGGTTTAAGACCGCCTATGTCAGAAAAAACGGCAAGATGGTTCCCACGCCCATTGATGAGGCACTGGATCTTGTGGCAAGCCAGATGAAATCATCCATTGAAAAAAACGGTAAGGATTCCGTGTCCATCTATGGGTCAGGCCAATGGTCGATTGCTGACGGATATACCGCCTCAAAATTTTTCAAAGGGTGCATCGGAACCAATAATGTTGAAGCCAATGCAAGGCTTTGCATGGCCAGTGCGGTGACAGGATGCCTGACCACCTTTGGTCTGGACGAACCCATGGGGTGCTATGAAGACATTGACAATGCCGATGTCTTTATCACCTGGGGAAATAACATGGCGGAAATGCATCCGGTGCTGTTCTCCAGAATGCTGGCCAATAGAAAATCAAAGACAGATGTCCAGATTATCGATTTGACCACCCGGTCCACCCGATCCAGCCAGGCTGCAGACAAATCCATTCTTTTCAATCCCCAGTCTGATCTGGCCATTGCCAATGCCATCTGTTATGAAATTATAAAAAACAACTGGGTGAATCAGGATTTTGTCGAAAAGCATGTCTCCTTCCATAAAGGGAAAACCGATATCGGATATGGAACCGAAGATCATTTTGCGTTTACCGACAAGGCAGAAACGGTTGAATTTGAAGAATTCAAGACATTTCTTGCCGATTATACCCCTGAAATAGCAGAGAAAATTTCCGGGATGTCTGCCGAAGATATCAAATACCTGGCCGCCCTTTACGGAGACCCGGACAAACGCGTGACCTCCTTCTGGACCATGGGCATGAACCAGCACACAAGAGGCACCTGGATCAACAACCTGGTCTATAATATCCATTTGCTCACTGGCAAAATTTCCACACCGGGCAACAGTCCTTTTTCCCTGACGGGCCAGCCCAGCGCCTGCGGTACGGTGAGGGAAGTCGGGACCCTGACCCATGCTCTTCCCCACGGGGTTGTGATGAATGAGGAGGACCGGAAAATGGCTGCGGATATCTGGGGGGTTCCGGTGGAAAATATTGATCCCAAACCCACCTATCATACCGTTGAAATGTTCCGGGCACTGGACCGGGGCGACATCAATTTCATGTGGATCCAGGTCACCAACCCCATGGTCACCATGCCCAATCTGTCCCGATATCGTGACGGGGCTAAAAAAAAGGGCCGATTCATTGTTGTATCTGAAATATATCCCACCCCCACTTCTGATGTGGCAGACGTCATTCTGCCGTCAGCCCTGTGGGTGGAAAGAGAGGGATTTTTTGGAAATTCCGAAAGACGGACCCAGCACAATGCCCAATTGGTGCCCAAACCCGGCCAGGCCATGTGTAACACCTGGCAGCTCATACAGGTGGCGCGGCGCATGGGGTTTGAAAAACAATTCCCCTGGAAAGAAGATTCCTATATTGAAGACATCTGGAATGAGTACACCCGATTCCATGACAGCCCCAAGCATCGCATGGCCCCCTACAAGGTTTTAACCGAACGGTCCGGGGTCCAGTGGCCGTTTGTGGATGGAAAAGAGACCCGATGGCGGTACCATGGCAAATATGACCCGGCCTGCAAGGGTGATACCTGGGACTTTTACGGCAAACCCGACCATAAAGCCTGGGTCTGGCTGCGTCCTTACGAGCCGGCTGCTGAATCACCGGACAGAGAATACCCGTTCTGGCTCAATACAGGTCGGGTGCTCGAACACTGGCATACCGGGTCCATGACCCGCAGGATTCCCATTCTCCACAAGGCAGTGCCGGAATCCTATGTGGAAATCAATCCGGAGGATGCCAGAAATATGGGTGTTGTCAACGGCAGCAAGATTAAAATCTCTTCCAGAAGAGGGTCCATTGTCATGAAGGCCGTCATCAGCGGCCGGGGGAATCCGCCAATGGGAATGGTGTTTGTGCCGTTCTTTGATGAAAATTATCTGATCAATGATTTAACCCTGGATGCGTTCTGCCCCATATCCAAACAACCGGATTATAAAAAATGTGCGGTAAAACTGGAGAAAGTCTAATGGGAAAACCAGATTTTAAAATTGGCAGATTGTTTTTCTCGTTTGCCATAATAGGTGCCATTGCCTTGCCGATCATTATTTTTCAGGCCTTTTCCGTGAGTACCGGAGAAGTTCTTGCTAAGGTGAACACGGCCCCGGTTGCAGATTTTGACCATGGCGCCAAACAATTTTTCGCAATCTATAACGGAACAACCCCCGCCTATATGGTGGGAACCTCGACATCCCGAACCTTAAATTATTATTATTCCCTGCGTCAATACCCAGGTTCTCCCCCTTTTATTCCCCATGATCCAGTGGTTGAAAAGGGAGTGGAGCAAGCCTGCCTTTCCTGTCATGAGCGGGGCGGATTTGTCCAGGCGTTCAACCGTTTCACCCCGGTGACCCCCCATCCCCAGCACAGCTATTGTGGACAATGTCATATGAAGATCGTGACAGAGAAACTATTCAAGGAGAACGACTGGGTCAGTGTTCAATTGCCAAAACTCGGCAGGTCGGCCCTGCCCGGATCACCTCCCCCCATTGTGCACCCGCTTCAGATGAGAGAGAACTGCATTGCATGCCATGTGGGACCTGGAACCGTAGTTCCCATACGCGTGGAGCATCCCATGAGGGGCAACTGCCGGCAGTGCCATCTGCCCGAAGAAACCAAGGTGCTCTTTACCAGAACGCCTTACTGATGAACAAAAAAGAGGTGATATGAAAAATTCAATCTTCAGAAAAAACCTTTTTTATATAATACCGTTTGGTTTCATCCCAGGGCTTCTCATTCTTTTTTCTGCTTTGACCGCCTTTTCAAATCAGCAGGATGTGGCATCCAGGTTTAAAATGGCGACCCAAAAGGTTGATAAAGCACACCAGGTTGATGCCATCATTCCTATTCCCAAAAATATTGTCAGGGCAACTATGGAATATCAGGGCGGAACCTTTTTCACAGAAGCACGGAAGAGTGAGATCAAACGATTTAAGTGCAGTTCCTGCCACAACAATAAGAAAGTATCCATCCTTAATGCTGCTGATATTTCTCACGCTGATATCCAGGTAAATCACGGGGGCAAAAACACTCCCCTTGCCTGCAATACCTGTCATAGTCAGGATGACCGTGACTTTCTCGTCACGAGCAAGGGAAGCAAAATCGATCTGGACCATGTGTATGATATGTGCGGCCAGTGTCATTTCAGGCAGAAAAAAGATTGGATAGGGGGCGCCCATGGAAAACGGGTGACTTACTGGGCAGGAGAAAGAGTGGTCAAGAACTGCACCTCATGCCATAACCCTCATTCTCCACGGTTTGAAAAAAGATGGCCCAAAACATATTCCGTTCCTCTTAAAATAGATTAGGATGAATAATGGATTCTGATAAAACAAAAAAAATGAGTCGCAGAACCTTTCTTGCGGGAGCAGCATCCACAGCTATTGTGGGTAGCGCAGCCGTAACAACCGGTTGTAAAGGTAAAGGCCTTCTGGGAAGTTCAGAAGCGTTTGCCCTGGAATTTCAAGAGTATTTTAAAAAATATTACCGATTGATGAGTCAGGATGAACGAGAGCAGACTGTTGCCCGGCTGGAAAGGCTTGCAAAGCTCAAACAAGATATCACCGTCAATATCGATACCACAGGACCGGCCCAAAATGTTCTTTACGGTTATGGCTTCAATGTAACCCGGTGCGAAGGCTATATGGAATGCATTCAGGCATGTATTAAGGAGAATAACCTGGATCGCAAATCCAATACCCAGTATATCCAGATTTTCGAGATGGAGCATGGTCAGATGACACCGGACCAGGGAAATTCTAAATATTTCCATGAGGTTCCAGTGGAAGGCCATTTTTATATGGGTGTACAATGTTACCATTGTGAGAACCCTCCCTGCGTGAAGGCATGCCCCACCAAAGCCACCTGGAAAGAGCCGGACGGCATTGTGGTGGTGGATTATGACTGGTGCATTGGATGCCGGTACTGCATGGCGGCCTGTCCTTACATGGGACGACGATTTAATTGGAATGAGCCTGAAGTACCCAAAGAAGAGATTATCAAAAACCAGCATTATCTGGGCAACCGGAAACGGGTCAGGGGCATGATGGAAAAATGCACTTTTTGCATCCAGAGAAGCCGCAAGGGAAAGTTAACCGCCTGTGTCGAAGCCTGTCCCACAGGCGCAAGGGTGTTTGGCAATCTATTAGACCCCGACAGTGAAATCAGGTTTGTGCTGGAAAACAAAAAAGTCTACAGGCTCAAGGAAGACCTGGGTACGGAACCCAAGTTCTGGTATTTTATCGATTAACCGGTCCCAAGGATATCAATATGAAAAAAAGCACGGCGTCAAAAGGATTATTGTCATTTATCAGGGATACCCTCGTATGGAACCTGTCAGGCTCCATCGGATACCAGGTTTATCTGGGTATCCTGGTCTGCCTGATGCTGACCGGTGTCTATGGTTATGTTCTTCAGTTTAAACTGGGACTTGCTGCCACAGACATGTCCAATATCGTGTCCTGGGGCTTTTATATTTCCAACTTCACCTTTCTTGTGGGCGTTGCCGCTGCCGCAGTCATGCTGATTCTACCGTCTTACGTATTCAATGATAAAGACCTGCATAAAGTTGTAATCATCGGTGAGGTTGTGGCTGTTGGTGCTTTGGTCATGTGCATGACCTTTGTCTTTGTTGATCTGGGGAGACCATTACAATTCTGGCACCTGATTCCGGGTATTGGCCAGCTCAATTTTCCATCTTCACTTCTCTCCTGGGATATTATCGTCCTTAACGGATATCTGGCTCTCAATGCCCTGATCCCGGCCTACATTGTCTATTGCCATTATCAGGGCCGTGAACCTGTTGGAAAATACTATAAACCCTTTGTTTTTATCTCCATCGGCTGGGCCGTTGCCATCCATATGATTACAGCCTTTCTATACCAGGGGCTTCCGGCAAGACCGTTCTGGAATAATCCGCTCATGGGGCCAAGATTTCTGGCCTCTGCCTTTGCAGCCGGACCTGCCATTATTTCACTGGTCCTTCACATCGTGAATTCCGCAACAGACTATAAGATCGAAAACAGGATTTTTAACAAGCTGAGAATCATTATTGTATCGGCTGCGGTCATCAATCTTCTGATGCTGTTTTCAGAAATTTTCAAGGAATTTTATTTCCCGACCCATCACTCTCAGTCAGCCATATACCTGTTTTTCGGACTTGAAGGGCACAATTCCCTGGTGCCGTGGATCTGGACTGCCATATCCATCAACCTTATCGGGACGCTTATCCTGGCGTTTAACCCATTCCGGGAACGGCAGATTTTTTTAATGCCGGCACTGGTCCTGCTCATCGTCGGCATCTGGATTGAAAAAGGCATCGGCCTGATTGTTCCGGGACTGGTTCCTTCTCCCATGGGAGAGATCATCTCATATTCACCCAGTCGTGTGGAGATACTCATTACCATAGGGGTGGTAGGACTTGGAATGTTTGTGGTGACCATGCTTTTAAAGCCGGCGTTGATTATCGAAAAAGAGTATGAAGATAATTTTGCTCAACACTAAACACAGTCTATACCATGGCGTTATCGTCGGAACTGAATGCCGTTTACTTAAAAAAGATACAATCAGATGAAAGACAACACAAAAAATAAAGATTGGTCCAGGTCGTCCAGGACCAAACACACAATACGAATATAAAGAACAGATTATCTACAATATAAATTGGTATCGTGATGAAGAAGCGATTGAACAAGCATCAAAATCCGATGGGATCTTCCCACTTATCACCAACACAACTTTACCTGCAGCAGACATTTTGTAGATATATAAGAAGCAACCTTTTTAGAGAAGCGTTTTTACAAAAAAAAAATCGGTCTTGGAAGTTGCACCTGTGTTTTTAAATAACAACAAACGCATTGAAGCGATAAAAAAACCAATACCTATTGGACTGATAAGGCTTATAATGTAGATAATTAAATATGTAAAAGCCTTTTTTTACAAAATACAAAAGGG
>JAQICW010000482.1 GCA_027858355.1 Desulfobacula sp. | reverse complement strand
TTAAAGAATTTTTAAAATACGTCCTAACCCATTGAATTTAAAGACAATATCGATTTACACAAACTGAATCAAAATCCATTTAAAAATCAGGTAGTTACGGTCGCTCGCAACATAACTCCAATATACAGTAGTGGAAGCTTGATTTTTTTGATTTTGTTTTTTCCCATATATTGTAATTTTGATATCTATTTGCCTTTGTCTATTTTTTTTCAAAAATCCCATGAAAAACTGACAAATTTCATAAAAATTAGGTAGTTTTACCTATATTGACAAGCCAATTTTAACTTGCTAAGGAATTGTAAAGAATTAAAAATCTATGACAAAGTCAAACTTGTTAAGTGCTGAAACAGAAAGCAACTGGAATGATACCCGGAATATAAAAAAGTAAGTGGTAAAATCAAATTTTTGTTTTAAGAGGAGAGAAGCAAAATGAAAAAGAACCTATTTGCGTTTATCTTTTCGATTCTAATGATATCTTTTATCATTGTTACATTGATGCTCACAGGCTGTGCCAAAAAGGAGCCCACCAAACCTTATGTCACCCCTAAAAATGCCAAAATTCAGCTTCGTGGCGATATTGTATTTTTGACGGTCACCGAACTGGCTCAGAAAATCAGGTCTGGTGAGCTTTCATCGCTTGAGGTTGTCAATGCTTTTTTAAGCCAGGTATATGAATATAATCCCAAGTTAAATGCTATTGTCACTTTAGATGCTGAAAATGCCATAAATAGGGCCAGAGAAGCGGATGAAGCACTGTCTAAGGGAGAAATATGGGGGCCTCTTCATGGAGTGCCGATAACGATTAAAGACAATTATGCTACAAAGTCAATAAGAACAACAAGCGGCTATCTGCCGCTGACAGATGTTGTACCTGATTTCGATGCCACCATTGTCTCCCGTTTAAAAAAAGCAGGTGCTATCATTTTGGGAAAAACGAATATGCCCGCGCTTGGAATGGATATTCAAACGAATAATCTCCTCTTTGGAAAAACCAATAATCCGTGGGACCTTGAAAGGACACCAGGCGGCAGTACCGGAGGAGGTGCTGCTGCTGTGGCTGCGGGGTTATCGCCTTTGGAAATGGGCAACGATCTCGGAGGATCTATCAGGATTCCCTCACATTTCTGCGGGATTTTTGGATTGAAGCCAACAGAGAATATGGTATCCATTGCCGGACTTACTCCTGGTATGCCAGAGAGAGAATTTTCTGCGGTCCGTCATATGTTAAGTGCCGGTCCCCTGGCACGGTCCATTGAGGATCTGAAACTGAGTTTTTCTATTATTGCCGGTAGCGATTTTAAAGACGTTAACATTCCAGCAATTCCAATCGTCTATCCTGAGCCAAAACCGTTAAAAACACTTCGTATCGCCTGGACCGACAATTTCCCTGGTGTGAAAGTTTCAAACGATACCAGGGCAGCTATGGAGACCTTGGCAGAAAAACTTACCGCGAAAGGGATAACCGTCGAAAAAGTCAATCCCACCGGGTTTGACTTTACCAGTGCCTGGAAAACCTGGGGGAACCTTTCAGATATGGAGATTGGTGCCCACACACCTTCGTATATAAGATTGATAACCTATCTTTTCAAACTAAACCCATACATAGTTTTCCCTTTTTCTCATGAAAAATATCTTAGAATTTTAACACAACGCGACAATCTGATTTCAAATATGGAAGAATTTTTATCCAATTATGATGCCTGGCTTTGTCCGGTAACTATTGCACCGGCATTTAAGCATATTATCCCGGAAAAATGGCGGGGGCCATATCCCGTTTATAAGGAAGGCATAATGGTTGATGGAGAATCCATAGACTATTATATTGCCAATTTTGCTTATACAGCCATTTTTAATATTACTGGAAACCCTGTTGTCATTATGCCCATAGGATACGACCAATCGGGTCTTCCAATCGGTGTTCAAGTTGTGGGATCAAGATGGCAGGACACGAGTTTGTTGACTGTCGCAGAGCAGCTAAATAAAGTCGGAGGGGATTTCAGGCATCCTATTGGCTATAAAAAGGAATGAACAAGTGAGAGATTAAATTTTGTTTTGTTCGCTGTTTAATTTTCATTAAGGGTTTCTCCCACAGGAGAAAGGTATGAAAGTAAGTGGCTTTTTAAAGCTTAAATCGGTAGTCTCAGTTTTGTTTGGTTTGTGCATGTTATTGTTTTATGATTTTTTAATGCCAATCTATGGTATAACTTTGAACCAGTCAGGGGCTATGATGACACAGTGGACTGGGGCTACTTTTGTCGGAATTGGGCTTGTCTGTTGATTCGCGAGTCAGACAGATAGTTCTGAATTGCTTAAAGGCATCCTTGTATCACTATTCATTTGTGATACTTCTGGCTTCATCGTGTCATTTATGGGTCAGATTGGGGGAGTTGCGAATATGCTGGGCTGGTCAACTGTTGCTACATGGCTCTTTTTTGCAATGGGTCTTGGATATTACCGATTTGTAAGCAAAGATATATAATTAAGGGAAATACAAACTTGCTCTATTAATATTTTCTGGCTGGACCATATTTTCGGATGTGGATATCGGTTATGTGTATCTCCAATTATGTAGCGAGTTTTTTTTGTTGCGTGATTTTCTTCTAATGATTTTTTCAAGGGTGTCTTTTCTTTGGATCTAATTCTTTTACTTTTTTTCTTCTCTTATTTTTTTACTTTTGACAGGTAATATTCAACGCTTTCTTGATCGAAACCAGGCATTATTTTGGCAAAATCAGCAGCCTTTTGGTAATAGTCAGCAGCAACTTGTTTTTTCCCTCGGGCTTCATAGACTTGGCCCAAACGTTCAAAACCATCAATCTGGTCGGGATATTCACTCAGTAATTTGTCAAATTTGACTCCTGACAGATAATACCATCTATAGTCGCAAGTAAACCTTTTGTTCGGATCTACAAGATTAATAAGACTCTTTAAACGCCGATCAACCTTGTAAAAAACGGTACCCATGCCATTTGTTTATGATTTGGACGGTGCGTGTTTTGCCGCTGGTTTCATGTTTGATATACCATTATAAATCATGAGTGCGGTAAGGATCAAAACCGAAATCAGTTTGACCGAATAGGGAATGATTTCTGCTGCCTGTCCGATACTAACGCTTGGCTGGATATCCTTGTGATATGGCATACAGCCAGTCAACGAGAAAACCCATGGCAAGGGAGCAGATAGAGATCATGGATAGATAGATGACAAGCGCTCGTGTATTAAATATATTTTTGACTATGTTCATAGTTGCCGCATTGGTTGCTGGACCGGCCAGTAAAAATACCAGTGCGGCACCAGGGTTCAGACCCTTGAGGATTAATGCAGCGGCGATGGGTGTGGAGGATGTAGCACAGACATACATGGGAATTCCTGCTGCCAGCATGATTAGCATGGATAAAAACTGATGATCATTGGCCCAGATTGTCAAATCCTCTGGGAAAAAGAAAGTTATTATACCTGCAATGCAGATTCCGATAATAAAAGGCTTTGTAATATCTGTGAGTAACTCTCCATACGCATATTTAAGACCATGTCTAAGTTTTTCTGAAAGGGTTTCATTTTTTTGCGGTACAACTGCACAGCTTTCTGTTCCACACCCACACCCGCCAGTTTCGATTACCGGCTTTATACTCTCAGGCAAATCGTCGGTGCCGAAATAGTTCTGGACAATCCCGGTGGAAACAGCGGTAATAAATCCTGCAACCGGCCTGATAATGGTCATGATCGGGTCCAGCATGGCCCAGGAAACAGCAATGGAGTCTACGCCAGACTCCGGGGTGGCAATCATGAAGGAAAGAGCGGCCCCATTATTTGCACCTTGTTTTTTTAAACCTGTAGCAACCGGGACAACTCCGCAGGAACATAAGGGGATGGGAATCCCAAAGAGTGCAGCCAATATGACGGGCCTGACTTTGCCGGTTCCAAGGTGTTTTTTTATTTTATCAGCCTTGAAAAAAACATATAGGATTCCAGCGACAAAAAATCCAAAGAGCATATAAATAGCAACGTCGAGATAAATATTCCAGGATTCCACTAATATTTCATATATAATCATCATTATGAAATGGTCCTTTATTTTAGCGACTTGGGGTCATATTTATTGATCATTAGCTCATATGATCAATTGTTCATATATTAGAATCCACGTGTTAGTGATTGTCAATACGGGTAAACTAAGGACCGCAAATTTTATAACTTGAACGAAATTGCTTGTCTTTTGCCCCATCTACTGCGTTGCACCAAAGGCATAATACGTCTAGTATTAAACATTTGATGCGCCTTGTAGATGAACCAAAATCCTGCGCTATTTCTGCTCAATTTATTTCATTTGAGGTCCTAAATATGTTCCTTGGCAGATCAATCTACCTTTTTCATCATCAGTAAAAATCCTTTACAATCACAGTCACATTGTCTGCACCACCCCTCTTTAGTGCCGTCTGGATCATCTGCTGGCCTGCTTTCTGGAGAGACTTTGTTTTTAATACCAATTCTATTTGTACATCAGACAAGTGCATTGTAAGACCATCTGAACAAAGCAGTAATCGATCGTTTTTTTCAATATTAAACACACCTGTGTCCGGTTGAAATTCATCACACCCCACACATTGGTCTAACACGTTTTTTAAAGGATGAGTTCTCGCTTGGTCTGGAGTGAGGGTGCCATCATCAAGCAGATCTTGTATAAAAGTATGGTCTGTGGTGATCTGTTTTATTTTATTATGATGCAACAGATACATCCTGCTATCTCCAACGTGTATCCAGAAGACCTTGTTTTTGTATAACCCCCATGCCCTGGCAGGCACAACAAAAGATGAAAGGAATGAGTGGTGAGTATTGAGTATTGAGTATTGAGGTCCTAAATTGACAAGTTGGTTCTCATGACTCAGAACTCATAACACACTACTTTCATATAAAAAGCAGCAGCGGTTACCGTAGTCCCCATACCATCCAACTCGGGATTTTTGTTAACTTTATGATGCATTCGTTTTTCTGCTTTCCCAAGAGCGATTTTCAGGTCCTTTTCTATACTTTCTTCTGAAAATTTGTAGTCCTGGAATGTATCTATGACTATTGGTGCGGCTATTTCTCCACCCGGGGAACCTCCCATTCCATCACTTTGCACCGGTCAACAGGATCATGGTCGAGTTGTCGCTGGCTAAAAACTTGGCGGGAAGTTTTCCCATTTTATCGATACTGGGAAATAATGTTGGTTGGGGGTTTTTAAAATTAAATTCCGGTAAGCCTAAAGAATCAGTTGCAGGGTTTGTTACTTCCAGTTGGTTCTGAATATGGTTTCCATCAAGCGCTGTTTTTATTTTTCCTGAATTTTGGTGTATAATCCAGGCACCAATAACAAAGACTATGACTGCTAAACTTATGCTAAATAAATATTTCCAATATTTATGGCGTAAGCCAGTTCGTGAATCTTTTTTTCCATCAGAATCCATGACAAGTTCTTCCAGAGAAGAATGGAGAGCCTTAACAGAAGGAGTTCTCTGATTACCATCTTTGGCTGTAGCCTGCTGTATTATCCGATCAAGAGTTTTAAAAAAAATGGTTTGCGGATCATTCAGGGCAGAACTGCTAAAGGGTTTATCCCGGCCTTTTTTCATTTTACCTTCAACGACTTCATAAAGAATCTTACCAAGGGCATATACGTCAACCCGTGCATCTGTCAGGGCCAGGTCCATAAATTGTTCTTCCGGCATATAAGTCATCATCCCCAGCATATGATGGGTCTGGGGTCACATTGTCCAAGTGATAGCCCCCTGGGATTCCAAAGTCCATAATTTTGGGGAGTTCATCGTCAACGAGAACATTCTCAGGCTTCATGTCCCGATGCACCACCCCTTTATCATGAACCGCCTTCATACCATCAAGGATTGGGAAAAAGTAATTTTTAAGCCAAGCTTTCACTTTGCTTTCATCATGTCCAAAACCTTTTTCCGGCATTTTTTGGCGCAAAGTCAGACCTGGAATATATTCCATAACAATATAATCCATTTTTATGCCATTAATTTCCAGCTGCTCAAAATCAAAGACCTGGAGAATATTCGGGTGCTGCATCCTGGCCATTATCTTCACTTCCCGGCGAAAACGCATTGTTTCAGAGGCGATCTCTTCTCCATCGCCCTCCAGACTCTTAATGAATTCCTCGGACATAATTTTCAGTGCTACCTGGCGATCTAAGTTGAGCTGTTTAGCTAAATAAACCTCTCCTTTGCCGCCTTTCGCAATGAAGTTTTGTATTTCCCACTTATCGTTAATAATCATTCCCTCTTCCAACAGATAGGTGGTACTTGAAGAATTTGTTGTGTCGTGGGTCATATTAATCCTACCGGTCTGCGAATTGAACCTTACCGGTATGTTTGTCAACCAATAGCCGTTGAATGGCTCTGCCATCGGTTTGAACGATTCTGGCGACGTAATAACGTCCCTTGTTTTCAAGAGGAGCGATGTTGTAGTCTTCCACCATCTGGCTGTCCATCTCCTCTTCGATTATGATTCGGGCTGTGCCAGTGCTCATGCCATCGAAAAGCTAACGAATGGCGAGCCGATCGTTATCTGTCATGGCGTCCGTTTCTGATACCGATCTGCCCCCTTCACCATCTTCGTAGGCCTTCCTAATAAATTCAAGTATTTTCTGTTTGGGTTTCATTGTATTTCTCCTTTTTCGACAGAGTGTCCTCCATGATCAAGTTTTTGGGGTAAGATCAAACCGTCTAATTTCTGCTAAGAATTGCTTTTTTGCTTTGATATTCCTGCTCATCAATTTCGCCTTTGGCAAACTTTATTTTCAATATTATAAGAGAATCATCTTTATCAAGGTTTCCTGTACTTTTGTATTGATTAGACTTGATTAATTTAAATGCCAGGACTGCCACTATGATGATAATAAGGATCATCGTGGCAAAGCCTATAATTCCTCCACCAAAAAACCAATGCCCGAAACCTGTTCCATTGTAACCGCAACTCCACATTTTTTTGTACTCCTGGTTTTTATGTATGATTGATATGGATGAATAACAGTGGGAGGAAAAATCCGCCCACTGTTATTCTGTCAATAAGCTGGATTACCAGCATCCGGCAAAATTATGGTCATGACCTGAGATACCACAATTCCATCCCTGGCCATATCCCATCATTCCCCTGCTTGAAACATTATATTCCTGTGCCTTGTTCCTCAGTTCATTTTCCGATTTACTGATTTGTTCCGACAATCCTCTTGCCTGTTTGGGGTCAGGGTTGGTTCCTGCCATCAGTGCATTTAACTCAGTCCTGTCCGCTGCAATAGATGAACGAAGTGCCTGGGTGTTATTATTAAAAGACTGATAGCCATCATTGTTATATCCTGTTCCATTATAATTCCCCCGTCCTTGCATTCCATTGTTATACCCAGATCCAGACATTCCGCCACAGCCCCAGGCATAAGCACTGGCTGCAAGAAGACCGACCATCATAACTATTGAAATTGTCATAAAAAAATTTTTCATAATAAATACCTCTTTGTTTAGGTTAATAAAAAGCGTTTTCCGCTTGTTTTCCTGAATTGCAATGGGTGTGCCACAGATCAGGATAAATATATAACCAACCGAATTTATGAATAATTTCTATATTTTTTGCATAAGACAATAAAAAATAATCTTGCAAAAATCCAATGTTGTGATTAATATTTAGACGGTGCTTTAAAAACGGATCGATTGATTTTTAACCGCTTACTCGGATTTTGATATGCTCATACAAAAAATAAAACATTTCAACCCTTTTGTTTCTCCATGGATGACCATAGGGATGAGCCTTGTGCTAATAGCAGTTGTGGTTTTCCAGGCCGTGATGAACTATAACCGTGAAAAAAAATATATGGGGCAACTATTAGAAGAAAAGGGATCTGCGCTGATCAGGTCATTTGAGGCAGGCAGTAAAACCGGTATGATGGGTTTATTTGGCAATGAGGCCCACCTGCAGACTCTGTTAGAGGAGACAGCATCCCAAGGCGATATTTCATATATCTTTATAGTGGATAACACAGGAGAAATACTTGCCCACAATATTAGTCAAAAAATTGGGACACATCTAACGGCCTTTGATTTCAAAAAAGAACCAACTCTTGATAAACCTCAGTGGCGGATTGTTGATGGAGAAGATCATGTGGCTTATTTTGAAGTATACAAAACGTTCTTACCTGTTTTAAGCAACCAGGTGCCAGCTTTCAGGAGAGGGATGATGAATAGAATGGGAAACCAGGAAAACATGTCCACCTGGTGCGCTCCAGGATGGATGGAAAATCTACCTGCAGATCGGATATTAGATACTAAAAATCGACCCATAATTTTTATTGGAATGGATATAAAGCCCTTTGAGGAGGCCCGGGCTGAAGATATGCGAAATAGTGGTATCACGGTATCTGTTATATTTCTCTTAGGAATGGCAGGGATGGTTTCATTGTTTTGGGCTCAGCGCCACGCTCGCTCCCATCGGCTTCTCCAGGATACAAGAGCATTTGCATCAGAATTGGTAACAAGCCTGCCCATGGGGATAATAGTGGTAAATGAAAAAACTGACATTACCTATATTAATGAAGTGGCCTGCTCCCTTTTAAAAATCAATATTCATAGTACAAAAGAAAAAAATGCAAAGGATCTTTTCCCGGATGTGCTTTTGGAGCTGCATGAAATTGTTAATAAAGGGACACCGGTTCTGGAAAAAGAAATATTTCTCGAAACCAAAGAAAAGAAACAAGCACCGGTTGCAGTAACGGTAACAGAAATTATTGGAGAACAGAGGAATTTTATCGGATTTGTCTTTATGTTAAAAGACTTAAGTGATGTCCGGGACCTGGAAATAAAAGTTCAGAGAAAAGAGAGGCTTGCAGCCGTGGGAACCCTTGCGGCGGGCATTGCACATGAGGTTAGAAATCCATTGAGTTCCATTCGGGGGTATGCCACATTTTTCGAAACTCTGTTTGATGACGGAAGTGAAAATAAAAAAGCTGCCAGCATTATGGCTGAAGAAGTTGATAGGGTGAACAGGGTCATTTCGGAGTTACTTGAATTTGCACGGCCTGTCAATCTAAAATTAGAGAAAACTGATATTGCAGTATTCGTCAACAATTCATTGAGATTAATTAAATATGAGGCTGAAACGGCCAATGTTAATATATTAAAAAATATAGATAGTTCTCTTCCAAATGTAGAGATTGATCATGATCGCTTCTCCCAGGTTTTACTCAATCTTTATATTAATGCCATCCAGGCAATGGAAAATGGTGGAGACCTTACGATTAGGGTGGGTACCCAGAAAGAGGACCTGGTTTTCGAAATTTCAGATACGGGTCAAGGAATGTCTCCCGAAGATCAGGCCAATATATTCAATCCTTATTTTACCACAAAAAAGATGGGCACCGGTCTTGGACTCGCCATTGTATACAAGATTATTGAAAGCCATTATGGATCTATTAATATCATGAGCTCAAAGACTAAAGGGACAACCTTTGTCGTTTCTATACCAATAAATGGGAGGCGGATATGAAAGGCAAGATACTGATTGTTGATGATGATAAGGCACATCTGTCCATGCTTCAAACGCTTTTGAAAAGTTTTTTCCATTCCATAGAATGCGTAACTGACGGTGAAGATGCAATCCGTGAAGCAAGAGATAATCCATATGATGTAATCCTTATGGATGTCCGAATGGCAAATGTAAGCGGTATGGAGGCACTCCAGAAAATAAAAAAGTTCAACCCTTCTATCCCCATTATCATTATGACTGCATATTCTTCAGTTGATAAAGCAGTAGAGGCCATGAGACTTGGAGCGGACGATTATTTAACAAAGCCTTTAAATTTTGATGAACTCAAACTATCCATTGAAAGGGCAACTAAGCATTTACAATTATCCATTGAAAATGTCCAACTTAAGGAAAAAATACTATCTGAATTTAGTTTTTCAGGTATTATTGGCACCAGTCTCTCCATGAAGAAAGTGATTGATACAGCAAAAATAGCAGCACCAACAGATGCAACCATTCTGATATCAGGAGAGAGTGGAACCGGGAAAGAGTTGTTTGCGAAGGCTATTCATAATAATAGCAATCGGAAAAAAAACAGGCTGGTTTCAGTAAATTGTGCCGCCCTCAATGAAACACTTTTAGAGTCTGAATTATTTGGGCATGAAAAAGGCTCTTTCACTGGTGCAGACAATAGGCGGGAGGGGCTTTTATTGTCTGCTGACAAAGGAACTATATTTCTCGATGAAATAGGCGAAATGCCGATGTCAATGCAGGTAAAACTGCTTCGGGCAATACAGGAAAGGGAAATTCAAAGAGTCGGCAGTGATAAAACAATAAATATCGATGTCCGTATTATTGTTGCAACAAATAGAAATCTGGAAGAGGAAGTAAAGAAGGGTCACTTCAGAGAAGATCTTTTTTATCGGCTTAATGTAATCAATATAAAAGTTCCCTCTTTAAATGAAAGAAAACACGACATCCCCCTTCTGGCCCAAAATTTTTTAAAAAAATACACCATTAAAAATAGAAAAGAACTACAAGGTTTTACCCCTATGGCAATGGATGCTCTTATAAAACACCGATGGCCGGGAAATGTACGAGAACTCGAAAATGCCATTGAAAGAGCGATAATTTTGTGTATGGGGCAGTATATATCTGAAAAGGATTTACCGATAAACGTCATGAAAGAATACCAGCCCGAAGATTCTGTTCAAATGCAACTTTTAGGTGGTGGAAAATCCCTTGATGAAATAGAAAGCATGGCTCTCGTTGAAACATTAAAGCAAACAAAGGGTAATAAAACTGAAGCTGCAAAAATTTTGAACATCACCAGAACAACGTTAAATAATA
>JAQICW010000390.1 GCA_027858355.1 Desulfobacula sp. | reverse complement strand
GAATTTTTTTAGTAGAAAAAGTCGGGTGCACGGTTATGGACTTGAGCAAAGTTTTACTCCGGCCGGCATAGGCGCTTTTTGGATATTTATTCTGGAGTCTTGCAAGAAGATCAGCTGCCTGGTGTTCGTGGATCTGCTTGCCTGACCATTTGGATAGACTTGTATAAAGCTGGGCTGCTTTATACATGCCGGCCGGAGTAAAACTTTGCTCAAGTCCATAACCGTGCACCCGACTTTTTCTACTAAAAAAATTCATCACATCCAATCAAAGAAAAGATTGACTAAAAATGATATCCTTATCAGAAAATTTATTCAAAACAGTAAAGCCCCTATTGAAAAAGAAGTAAAAACCGTTAATGATGCATATCAAAAACCTGTGGGTATAGAACCTGCCCCCACTGAAAATAAGTCTTTCCGTGATATCATGGTTACAGATCTTCGATTCTGGTCCAATCCAGAATACACCAGAATTGTTGTCGATGCCGAAAGCGAAAGAAAGTATTCCCACAGACGCCTGAAAAAAGATCCAAATATTAATAAACCTTTTCAACGACTCTATATTGATATTGAAAATACAAAGCTTGGAAAAGGGGTTGCCGAACATACCCAGATCAATGACAACCTTTTAAACCAGGCCCGGGCCGGGCAATACCTTCCTCATACTGTACGGGTTGTGGTGGATATCAAATCATTTGAAAATTATAAAATATTTTCTTTAAAGGATCCCTTCAGGATTGTCCTTGATATCTGGGGAAAAGGATCTAATGGAGTACCTGTTCCTTCTTCTGCTCCTGAAATTGCAGATCCGGAAAAACCTGAAAAAATATCCCGGCTAACAACAGATAATTTAAAATCATCTGATATTGCACGGCAATTAGCACTTGGTGTCAGAACAATAGTCATTGATCCAGGACATGGCGGCTCTGATCCTGGAGCACCTGGATATTATAAAAATGTCTGGGAAAAAGATATTGTTCTGAAAATTGCCAAAAAACTGGCTGTAACTCTCAGGGAGCGATTAAAATGTACTGTACTGCTGACAAGAACAACAGACAAAAAGCTGGCTCTTGAAGAAAGGACGGCAATTGCCAATACAAAGAGAGCAGATCTGTTTATATCCCTTCATGTCAATGCAGCCAAAAGCAGAAAACTCAGAGGCATTGAAACCTATATCTTGAACCTTGCCACGGATGACCAGTCCATTACCGTGGCAGCAAGGGAAAATGCAACATCTGAAAAAAACATCTCAGATCTGGAATTTATTTTAAGTGATTTAATGAAGCATGCAAAGATTGAAGAATCCACACGGCTTGCCAGTGTTGTGCAAAACTCTTTTGTAAAGGGAATGAGAAAAAAATATTCAGGAATTAATAATTTAGGTGTCAAACAAGCCCCGTTTTATGTTCTGCTGGGAGCCAGGATGCCGTCTATCCTTATTGAAACATCATTTATCAGTAACAAAACCGAATGCAAGCGACTCATGAGTGATTCCTACCAGACAGCGATCAGCAATAGCATCACGGATGGAATCGAAAAATATATAAACGCTACAAATCCCAAACAATTATAATCTAAGCAAAGGAAAACATCATGCCTTTTGAAAACATTATTCTTAAAGTTGACACCCCTGTTGCAACCATATTTTTTAACAGGCCCAAAGCTTTAAATGCGCTCAATAATGCTCTTTTTGATGAATTGGATATTGCCCTGAATCAGGTAAGAAACAATACAGATATAAGAGTTCTCATCCTGACCGGCACAGGGGATAAAGCCTTTGTTGCAGGAGCGGATATTGCAGAACTTGTAAAAATGAACCCCCTTGAAGGGAAAAGTTTTTCAAGAAAAGGGCAAAAGGTTTTTTCAAAGATTGAGGATCTTCCCATCCCGGCCATTGCAGCTGTAAATGGATTTGCCCTGGGGGGAGGGTTAGAAGCAGCTCTTGGCTGTGATTTCATTTATGCATCTGATAAAGCACTTTTTGGCCTGCCCGAAATCAACCTGGGATTGATTCCAGGATTTGGCGGAACACAGAGACTGGCAAGACGAATAGGCTCAAACCGTGCAAAAGAAATGATTTTTACCGGTAAAAATATTAATGCACAAAAAGCCCTGGAATATGGCATTATCAATAAAATATGCGATCCGGAAAACCTAATGGATGAAGTCTTGAAAACTGCCAACCTCATTGCCACTAAAGGAAAGGTCGCCTTAAGATCTGCAAAGGAAGTCATTCAAACCGGCCTGAATTCTGATCTTGAAACGGGATGCATAATTGAAAACAATGTGTTTGGACTTACTATGGCAAGTGAAGATGCAAAAGAAGGAACCCATGCCTTTCTTGAAAAAAGAAAGGCTATGTTCAAAGGAGAACGGTATTAGATAAAAGGAGTTGCCACCATGTTTATTGAACAAATATCCATATTTATTGAAAACAAGGAAGGAAGGCTTGCAGAAGTTACTGCTATATTAAGGGATGCCAATGTCAATATAAGAGCATTGTCTCTTGCTGACACCACTGATTTTGGTGTATTTCGCTTAATTGTGGATAACAATGAAGCAGCAGAAAAAGCATTACAAAAAGAGGGGTTTAAAGTGGGGAAAACCCATGTTCTGGCTGTTGAAGTGCAGGATGAGCCAGGTGGGTTAAATAAAATTTTAGACCCTTTTGTCGAAAATGAAGTCAATCTGGAATACATGTATGCATTTGCAAATCCAAGAGGCAAAACCGCCATCATGATTTTTAGGTTTGATGATCATGATAAGGCATTAAAAATTCTTGCCCAAAAAAATATTAAAGTCTTCAGCAGCCAGGAACTCCATAATTTATAAATCAATTTTTAAAATTGGCAGATTTGAGCCAGATTTGATTAGGATCACTCAAAAAAATAAAAGGGTGTAAAACAAAATGTTTTACACCCTTTTATTATTACAAATATCCGTCTAATTTAAGCAGTATGGCTTAACCTAGTGCTTTAACAGCAGGAGCGATAGCCGGATGAACAAAAAGAAGAATCATTGCAACAACAAGTGCATAAATACAAAGAGACTCAATCAATGCCAAACCAATCAGCATGTTCACCTGGATTTTACCGGCTGCTTCAGGGTTTCTTGAAATACCGGCCATTGCGCCGTTCAAACCCAACCCCTGACCAATGCCGCAACCAAAAGCTGCAATACCGATGGCAAGACCTGCTGCCCATACACTACCAACTAGAAATTCCATGTTTTACTCCTTATTACAATTTAATAAATTAATATAAAAATAACGGGGCTTCTTCCAAATCCCGTAAAACTCCTTACGTGCAGGCTATTGCCTATTAATGTGCTTCTTCTATTGCCCCTGCAATATACATGGTGGGCAGCAGGAAAAACACAATTGCCTGAATCAGTGCCACCAATATACCCATTGCCATAATCGGAAGCGGTACTAAAAACGGGCCGGCCAGCATGAGCAGAATCCCCACCACAAGCTCATGACCCATCATGTTTCCAAAAAGACGCAGGGTCAGGGACAAAACGCGTGCCATATGCCCGATGATTTCTATAATTAGAAACAAGGGCATTAAGGCAGGTACGGGTCCCAAAAAGTGTTTGATGTATTTAAACCCATGCATTTTAATACCAATCACATGACTCCATGTTACTGCAATAATGGCCAGCGCCACTGTTGTGTTGATTTGGGCCGTTGGCGGATAAAAACCGGGAACCAGGCCAAACAGGTTGCCCAATAATACAAATAGAAAAATGGTCAATAACAATGGAAAAGATTTTCTGCCCTCTTCTCCCGTGATACCGACCATAAATTCTTCAAGACCGGATATCACAACTTCAAATACATTCTGTGCAGTTTTGGGCACCATGGTAATACTCTTTCCTGCAAGCCAACCTAAAAAAATCAAAACGACCATGGCCAGCCACATATATGTAACATGCGGATGAGTCGCAGCCCATTTTTCCATTCCAAATATTTTGAACAATGACGTCATAAACAAATATGGATGTTCCACTTTATACTGCCTCCTTGAAGAATATTTTTTTTAATTCAAGTGCCGTAGCCAAAAATACACTTGCAACAACTACTGAAAGGCCTGCCAAAAGGCCTACCGGATGAACGATATGTTTCGATATCAGCAGGAAGATCAACACCCCGCTTATGGCAAATCGAATATAATATTTAACCAGGACATTGCCAACAATAGACCGTCCTTTTTCTGATACAGTATCAGGATGAAACATTTTTTTTAATGTCCGCTTCAAAAGATGGAAATTAATAGCAACAATCAAACCGCCTAAAATGATACCCATGGCAAATTTTACCGGGGTCATCATCAGGCCGATCATTCCTCCCACCAAAAGAATCAGCCAGTTAGACCTTGTTATAAAATCAACTATCTTTTCCAGGTCCTGCATTAAAACTTTTTCCCCTTTTGCCCTGCTCTGTAGATGTTGCTGAATCCGGCTGCAATGCCGAATGCCAATCCAACAAGCAAGAGGACAGGTTCCGTATCAAATTTCTTATCCAGCCAGAGCCCAATTCCAAAACCAATAAAAATGGCCAGGGCCACTGACATCCCAAGGCTGGCAAAATATCCAAGTTCTCTGATGTTTTTGCCCGTTTCTTTTTTCATCTTCTGCCTTTTTATGCCATTTAATCTGGCCTTACAGATCAATTTACCTTGGAAGCAAATAACACATGCTGAATTTCAAGTCAATGTGAAAAACATTAAATTAACCTTAAAAATCCCTTATCACTTTCACCGGTAATTTCACCTACTATCCAGGCATTTATGCCTTTTATTTTCATTTTTTCCACACAGGTTCCGGCATCTTTTTTATTCAGGCTTATGAGCAATCCACCAGATGTCTGGGGATCGAACATCAGATCAACCATTGCCCTGTCAACTGCTTCATCAATATGGGTTAATTCTTCAAAAAACTTGCGGTTTTTATGAGCCCCGGCCGGAACCATGCCCATGCGCGCAAAATCCAGGACATTGTTTAACATGGGAACTTCCCGGGTAAAAAGCGTAATAGTTTTTTTTGACCCTTTTGCCATTTCCAGCAAATGCCCGGCCAGTCCGAACCCGGTAACATCTGTGCAGGCATTGACATTAAATTGTGACATCACCTCTGCTGCAGCCTTGTTCAACAATGACATTACAGCAACAGATTCTTTTATATTTTCGGGCGTAGCCAGTTTTGCTTTTATGGCAGTTGACATGATTCCAGTTCCCACAGGCTTTGTTAAAATAATGGCATCCCCTGTGGCAGCCGCAGCATTGGTCTTAACCTTATCCGGATGCACAATCCCTGTAACGGAAAGCCCATATTTAAATTCCTGGTCATCCACGGAGTGACCGCCCACCAGAACAGCACCAGACTCATTAATTTTATCTTGCCCTCCTTTCAAGGTTTCAGCAAGAATATCCTCGGACAGATCATTGCTTGGAAAACAAACAATATTCATTACAGTAATGGGCTCTCCTCCCATGGCATATACATCGCTTAAGGAATTGGCCGCCGCAATATGTCCGAATTCATATGGCGAATCTGTTATT
The DNA here is from genome assembly GCA_027858355.1 of Desulfobacula sp. The sequence continues at coordinate 6,590 of JAQICW010000390.1, read as the reverse complement.
GGTGTCAAAAAATCAAGGGTCTGGATAAGTGCTGTTTCTGAATTCAGCTTATAAACTCCGGCGTCATCCGGAGAATCTATACCCACGATCAGGTTGGGGTGAGGTTTAATCTCAAGCCCCCTTACAATTCGATCCAGCGTCCCTGGATCCAGTTTAGCAGCTCACCCTGAGGCTTTTACTGTCTGTGTTAAACGAATCGTATCGGCTTTTTCAATGTGTTTCAAAAAAATAGTGCCTTTTTTTCCCATTTTCATACTTCCTTTTATTGCATGGAAATCACACAGGCAAACCTGCCCGTGGTTTTCTCTCCCCGAAAAGAATAAAACATGTCTGTATTACATTTTGTGCATATTTCCATATTTTCAATGCACTCTTTTTTCACACCCTTATCCATCAGCTGATCAACACTCATGTTCCAGAAATTAAAATAATCTTTATTTTTAATTTTATATTTCCACAAATTTTTGGGGATCTCATCCTTATAATTTACAAATTCAGAGCAGCAGGGACCAAGGGAAGGAGAAATGCCTGCAATGATATTTTCAGGCTCACAGCCAAACTCAAAGACCATTTTGTCCACGCATTTTCCAATAATATTTTTAACACTTCCCTGCCACCCGGAATGAATATTTGCAATTACTTTTTTTTCAGGGTCATAGAGCATGACAGCCTGGCAATCGGCTACCTGGATGACAAGAAACACATCTTTCATGTCAGTAACAATTGCGTCAGCTGTGGCAAATTCAGTATTGAATTGAAAATTTTCAGAAATAGTAATGTCATCCTTTTTCAATACCTTAACACCACTCCTGTGCACCTGGTTTAAAAAAACAAAGGGCTTTGTCCCCATTTTTCTGATAATGACCTTTCGGTTATTTGCAACAGCCAATAGCTCATCACCTGAATTTATACCGATATTCAGAGAATCAAAAGCGCCTGTACTTGTTCCGCCTGCCCTTGTAAATATACCGTGAACAATACAGGAATGATTTTTAAAATGTTCAAATTCACAGATTTTGATATCAGTGCTTTCCATAATAAAGTTCACCGATGCGATCTATGATTTTTGTTGTGGATATGTCAGGTTCCCAAAAGACCCTTTCTATATGTCCCCCATTATTTTTTACGAAATCACCCCCAATGATCTGATCTTCCGGCCAGTCTGCCCCTTTAACCAGCACATCAGGACAAATGGCCTCAATCAAAATTTGCGGATCAGGCTCATCAAACAGTACCACATGATCAATACAAGCCAGGGCCGCCACAACAATAGACCGATGGTCCTGACCAATCAAGGGCCGTTTTTCTCCTTTGATGCATTTCACTGAGCCATCGGAATTCAAGCCCAGAATAAGGATATCCCCCAGGCTTGCAGCATGGGTCAGATATTTCACATGACCGGCATGAATAATATCAAAACACCCATTGGTAAATACAATTGTTTTTTTAGCATCCTTGTATTGTCTGGATAATATTTTAATCTCAGAAAAAGTGACAATTTTATCCATATATCTCTTGTCTCCGGTTATCAAAAATAGTCTTCATAAATTAAACTTTTCTAAACATATAGTTTCACCCTTTCATCGTCAATCTTTTTATCCTTTTAAAACACCTATGGTTTTAAGGTTTTAGCAACTTCTATGGCCCTTTTAACCAGCATTTCACCTGATTTTAACCCAGCCTTGTCTTCCATGACTCCACACCTTACTTCCCTTTCAAACAGGCCCTCTCCATACCTACTGGATACTGCTGACGCGCCCAAAGGGCTGATAGAATGATGACACCCCACGGGCAGCATATCAAGATTATAAAAGACAAACATATGGGAAAGATGGGTGGTTTCAAATCCGCCATGGCGCTTCCATGCAACTGCAGCACTGATACCAATTTTATTTTTCATCTTGCCGCTGGAAAGATTCCCAAAAATAAAGACCCGCATTCTATCCGTCAGAGCTGCCATTCTTGCATTCATTCGCATATGATATACAGGGCTTGATAAAAGTATTATATCTGATTGTTCTGCTGCCTCAAAAATCTTTTGTGCATCATCGTCAATCACACAGTATTTACCCGGTTTCTGTTTTCCAATACAGGAATTGCAATGAAGGCATTCCTCTATTTTCATTTCTGATAAATTAATGCATTGAGTGTCGCATCCCTGACGTTCTGCAGCTTCAAGCATGTACGACGTCAGATACTCATTGTTTCCCTTTTTTACCGGGCTTGAAGATATGGCAAGAAACTTTACCATCCTATACCTCCTTATTGTATTTTGAATAAATGTCTGTTAAAAAAATACTTTAAGCCATTTTTTCTGTTAACACAATAAAATTAGAAGACGTTTTTCTTGTTAATGCCTGTAATGGCTTGACTTTTCGATATGTTTTGGATATTTTATAAAATTAAGAATAAAGCTATAAAAACTAATATTTATAGTGCGAATAACGAAATTGACAAAATTATTATAAGACAAACACCATTGATACCTATATATATCTTTTTATAAGGAGAAAAAATGACAAAAATCGATTCTTTTCTCAAAAACAAACATATACTGGCTGTTGACGATGAATGGGATGTTCTTGAAACCATTCAGGAAATTCTGGATGAAGCAAAGATAGACGTTGCCCAGGACTATGAGACAGCTTCTGAAAAAATCCTCCGGACCCAATATGACCTTGCTATCCTGGACATTATGGGAGTCAACGGGATTAAGCTTTTAGAGGAATGCGTAAAAAGGGACATTCCTGCCGTCATGCTGACGGCCAATTCCCTGAACCCGGATTCCCTGATGCAATCCATTAAAAAAGGCGCTATTTCCTATCTTTCAAAAGAACATTTAAGTGAGCTTGATTTATTAATCAATGAACTTTTGGGAGCACAAAACCAGGGCAAACCAACCTGGAAGCTTCTTTTTGAAAAACTTGGGCATGTTTTCAACCAGCGATTTGGAAAAGACTGGAAAGATGAAAACAAAGATTTCTGGAATGATTTTGAAAAAAGCTGGGAAGTCTCAAGGGGTATACAGGAAAGACTGTTACACGATAAGAAAATAATAGACAAAGGTATATAAATTCAATAACTTTGCTATTTAGTGTCTGACCGAAAACCTGAAAATTTTGAAAGCATACGCTCCACTGCGAAGCAAGTACAAGGCGGGATTAAAAGAAATCAACTTCTTTTGAAACCCGCCTTTTTTTGTCAGGCTAAGTGCATAAGCCTTGATTTTTTTATAAATATCCCAAAAGCCTGGGCAAAAAAAGTACAACTTCAGGGCAGTATGTTAAAAAGAAAAGCACACCGATCTGAATAACCAAAAATGGCATTACCGCCTTTGAGACATAGATGATATCCCTTTTTGCCAGTGATCCAGTAATAAACAGACTCACCCCCATAGGCGGCGTGCAGTATCCAATGGCAAGGTTTACAGTCATGATGAGCCCGAAATGCATGGGATCCACATTAAATGGACCGAGCAATGGCAAAAATACCGGGCCCAATATCAATGTCGCAGAAATAATATCCATGAACATGCCGATAATAAGCAGCAGAATGTTCATGACCAGTAAAAAAACAATGGGAGATTGAATACTTGCCACAACAATTTCTGCAACCCTGTTGGGAATATTCTCAAAGGTCAGATATCGACCAAAACACGTAGCCGATGCAACAATCAAAAGTAAGGTGGCACTGGTTACAGCAGAACTGACAGTTATTTCTTTTACTTCTTTAAATCCCATGGACTTGAAAATAAAAAGCTCAACCAGGAACGCATACACACACGCAACAACTGCTGCTTCATTTGCAGTAAACATGCCTGAAAATATGCCGCCAAAAATGATAACAATGAGCATTACTGCCCAGAACCCTTCTTTAAAAATAGCATATAGCTGATTAAAATTTGGGGCAGGCAATCTCTTGATATCCGTTCTTTTTCTGTAGAGAACCCAGGTATAAAGACAGACACAGACAATGATAATAATACCCGGGATAAGCCCTGTCATAAAAAGCCCTTCCAGAGATACATTGCTGATCATGGAATAAAAGATCATACTGATACTGGGAGGAATGATCACGCCAAGGTTGGGCGAGGTGGTCATAAGGCCCAGGGTGTAGTTTTCATCATACCCGTTCTTGATAAGGGCTGGAATCATGAATCCGCCAAGGGCAACCACTGTTGCAACAGTAGACCCTGAAATGGCACCAAACAGACCACAGCCAATGACACCGGCCATACCAAGACCGCCGGGCAGCCAGCTTACCAGGGCATTGGCAAGGTTGATCAATTTTTCAATCATTTTTCCTTTGCTCATGATATTACCACAAAGGATAAAGAACAGGACCACAACCAGTGCAAATTTATCAAGACTCCGGAAAAGCGTCTGGGCCAACAGGTCGGGAGGAATATTCAGGAATACGACAAATCCAATGGCTGATGTAAAAAACAAAGATAAAAAGACTGGAATATACGTTGTCATAAAACCCAGGAGAATACATAGAATAATCAAATCGCTGATCTGCATTGAAAATAAACCCTTTTATCTATTTCATATATCTGGTTCGAAAATCTTGAATCATTACCTGAACAGTTCTGATAAATACCATCACGCCCATTACAGGCATGATGGTATATATAGCAACAAGAGGAATCTGCATGATAATTGTTTTCTGGTGTGTCTCAAACTGCAGATGGGTCATTTGGTACCCATAGTAAATCATCATACCGGCAAAAATAAGCATCAGTATATTGGAATAAAATGTCAATCCTGGTTTAAGCCTGGGAAAGATCTGGACAACGGCATCGATTTTAATCATTGCCCTTTGCTTGACTGCCACGCTGGCACCCACAAATGTTGAATAAATAATGACAATACGCACCAGTTCTTCGCTCCAGGCAAGGGTGTAGTTAAACCCATACCTTAAAACAACGTTGGCAAAAAGAGATAAAAGTGCTGCCATTACAATAACAAAAAGGGTCCACTCTTCAATATTGGTGACAATGGTGTCTAATTTTTTTAAACTTTTCCCAAGCATAAACCAAGTCCTATTAAGCGTTTGTTATCGATCAGCAATTAACTTATTGCAGCAATCCCTGAACTTCTTTTAAGAAATTATCCGGTTTGTAGGTATCACCGGGATAAAGCTTATTGATTTCAGGGGCATATTTATCATATGTTCCCTTGCTTTGTTTCAATAAAGTTGCCATGTCTGAATCAGAAAGCTGAAAGAATTCAACACCAGAGGCTTTTGCTTTTTCAATATTGGTATTTTCTTCCGTGAGTGATTTTACGCGGCTCTTTGCACAGACATCATTAACACTGGCAATAAAAGCGCTTCTTATATCATCGGGAAGCTTTGCAAGCCAGGCCTTATTAAAAATCCAGATGAAAAGTCCCTGGGCATAGTTGATCTGGGTAAAATATTTGGCCACTTCAAATTTTTTAGTGACATTACAGACAGTAAGTGTATGATCCAGACCGGTAATGACGCCCTGTTTCAAGGCAACAGGTACATCCGGCCATGGCATGGAAACAGGATTGAATCCCCAGTTTCTGTAGCTTAGCTGGTTAACAGCTGCTTCTGCAATCCTGAACTTTACTTTTTTGGCATCGTTAATATTCCTGACAGGTATGGTGGTTGCCCATCCATAATTACCATATCCGGTAATATCAAGCCCGGTAATCCCCTGATGATCCATTGCCATTAAAAAATGATTAAAAGTCTTTGTATTATTGATAAATTTATCAAGACGTTCAAAAGAATTCACAAGAAAAGGCAGATTCACGATTCCAAATCTGGGACCTAAGTTGGTTGCGGCCACAGAGCTGACGCCCATACCCTGCACAGCGCCCATCTGCAGCATATTCAACACTTCTACCTCACCGCCCAGCATGGAATACGGTTTAAAGTCCACATAGACTTGACCGTTTGTCCGTTTCCAGACTTCATCGCGGATTTCAAAACCGGCCAAAGTGCCCACAAGACCTGGTGTTGATACGTTAGAAACAACACATTTATATTCTGCGGTTGAAGGATCAAAATCAGGCTTCCACTTATCCAAAGAGGGTGCTGCTTTAACAGGAGGTTTCTCCTCTACAACTTTTTTCTCAATTGGAGGTTTTTCTTCAATAACAGGTTTCTTTTCCTCTTTGGTCACAAAAAAAAATATCGCAATAGCAGCAAGTACTACTAAAGCAATTGCTAATAGCATTTTCCAATTCTTCATACTTAGTTCCTTTCCTTTTAATTTAAGTTTATAAAATTTGTGGCGCAAACTTTATAAAAACTTTACACCTGTTTAAACTTTTGGAATTTAACTAATTGTAACTTTACTATTCGCACTCAAGGCTTGTGTTATTTACGTTATCGTTCAATGATAAGTCAAGCTCAATGGGAAACTTTATTTAATCCAGCTTTTTAAATGCCATTGAAAAAGGGAATATTAATCTTTCTGATTATGACCTGTCTTCATGGAAATATATGGAAATCGGTGCTCAGCCCGTGCCATTTGACATTATGAAACTTCTTGTGGAAAAGTTGCCCTGTGCTGTATCAAATATCTATGGTATCACAGAGGGTGGCGGAGGTGG
>JAQICW010000330.1 GCA_027858355.1 Desulfobacula sp. | reverse complement strand
ACGGTATCAATGTGGGCATCCATGGCAATCAGGTGTTTTCCAGTACCTATATACCCAAGTATGTTTCCCATGGGGTCGATCTCGACTCTGTCAAAGCCTACTGCCTCCATTTCCTGCTTAATTCGCTGCACAACTTTTTTTTCATCACAGCGCTCACTGGGAATGGCTATCATGTCCCGCAAAAAGGCTGATATCTGTGGTTTATATTCTTCAGCCTTTTCCATTACTTTTTGAAAATCAATGGTCATTGGTATTACTCCGTCAATTTTTCCGATTCATAAAAATTAGTTCTGCATTTAATATTTTTCAGCCGTTTCAGGCTGTTTTGCCAATTAGACCTAATCAATGACCTGACAAGGTCAAGATCTTTTGTTCTCAGGGCATCCAGGATACGACCATGTTCATCCATGGAATGTTTTGCAATGGTATACCCTTCAAAATACGTCACCTCCACTCTCCGGCTTTTTATTTTCAAATCCTGCAGGATATTTATCAGGTGGGGGTTTTGGGAGCGCTGAATATAAACATCATGGAACCTGGCATCGGCCTTGTATGCCTTGACAGGGTTTTCTTCCTCCAGGGCCTGGCCAAGGGCAGTGTTGGCATCCTGCATTTTTTTGAAATCAGCCTCCATAAAATGTTCCATAGCCTGGGCAATAGCAAGCTCTTCAAGGTTCCATATGATGGGGTAAATCATCTCAGGCTCTTTGACAGATACCTGGGCCACCCTGGTCCACCGATTGGCAGAAGACTCTACCAGGCCCTTGTCTTCCAATCGTCTCAAAGCTTCTCGAACCGGAGTCCTGCTTACTCCCATATTTTCAGCAAGTTCTTTGTCCAGAATTTTTTCTCCAGGACGGAGTTCTCCTTCCATAATCCAGGTAAGCAGAGTGTTGTATACCTCTTCCCGCATACTGGAACGGCTGATGGGATTATTGTTTATTGGAACCGGCATGGATAAAGCGTTCTCCCTGTTAATAATTTTTGATTATTCCAAATATAATCCAACATATTGGATGTGATATATCACTTTAAACCTGAAGTCAATGGTTTATTTCTTTTTCCATGCTATGATGATTCCCAAGTCTGAAGTTCACCAATAACTATGCAGGATTTTATGACGGGCTGCCTGAGAGGGTGCCATCGTTAGTGCTGACAGGAAGCGGGAGGTTTAAATGAGAAAAATGTACGAGTAGAAAAAAGGTTAAAAATGGATGGATATCAGTCTGAGATATTCGGATTTTGACGTGAACGGGCATGTGAACAATACAATATATCTGGGATTTCTGGAAACTTTGTATCATAAAACAATAAACAGCAATGAAAGGCCCATAAAGAATATTCAAATCGGCAACTGGAATATCAGATACCGCAAAGCCAGTTACCAGACACCAGCCGGGGATTATGTCACAGGAAAATTATCAAGCAAGGTTTCCAACAGTCATTTTGGTTCAACATTGACCGCTTTTATTTTATATCAATACTACCATGGCCATGTCACCCAGCCTTTAATAGCAGAACAGCTTCGAGACTATGGTGTAGGAATATCCTCAGGACAGATCAACAGGATAATATCAGAGAGCAACGGCCGCTATCATTATGAAAAGGATATGCTTTTGTCCACCGGGCTTGAGTTGTCCAATTACGTTAATGTCGATGATACAGGTGCCAGGCATATGGGCAACTTTTCGCCCAAACACGGGGTTTTCGGTCGGGCACTAAGTATGAAATCCATTCTATAGAAGGCAGGCACACACCCATCCCAATTGTTTTGCAGCCAGATCAACATCCCATTTTGATTTATCCCTTTCACCAACAAAATTGGAACCTGATCTGACCTCTATCATAGGGATGTCATAGAGCTTGGCAATATGGGCACAGGCTGCGCCTTCCATGGCTTCCATCACAGGGGAAAAAGCCGAATAAAGGCTGTCTGCCTGTTTAAAGGAAGAGGTGATGGAAGAGACTGTGATAAAAGGACCTTTAATTATATTGACCTTATTTGATAAGACAGATCGGGACAAAATTTCATGGCAATGATCAACCCTGTCTTGTTCTAACAGATAAATCCCTTTTCTGGTTAAAGGATCTGCATCAATCAAATCAAAAGGCAGGGGAGCATTTTCAAGACAATCAGTTTGAACCCCGGTATGGATATAATGTTCCTTCGTGGCAATTGCAATATCACCAACCTTACCACCTGTTTGCCTGAAAATACCTGCAATACCAGTCTGTAATACCAGGGCAGGCAATGCTTGCTCAAGATACGCGGTCAATGCATGGGCAGCATTGAACACGCCTGGACCTGTAATCACAAGGTCATATGTTTTATGATGAACTTTACCCGTTATGATTGTCTGCCCCGTTCTTGTCAACCGTTTTGAATCACCCGGGTGCAGGGTTAGAAAATGGGATATCTCAAAATGCGTTGCAGATAAAATAACAAGGTCAGGATTCATTGATCATATTAACGATGGCTGTTAATGCCATTTGATAACCATAATGGCCAAAGCCTGAAATCTGGCCAGTGACAATATCTGCCAGCAGTGATTTATGGCGAAAACCTTCCCTCTTGTAAATATTGGACAAGTGAATCTCAACAATCGGGCAGGACATTAAAACCAGAGCATCTCTCAAAGCAACGCTGGTATGGGTTAATGCCCCTGGATTAATTATAATGCCGGCTATATTTTCATTAAAAATATCGTGAATTTTATCAAGGATTGCCCCTTCATGGTTGGACTGGAAAAAATCAAGCGCCACCCCTAGTGGTATGGCCTGTTGCACAAGATCTTTATTGATCTGATCCAGGGTAAGATATCCATATATTTGCGGCTCCCGTTTTCCCAGCATATTCAGATTGGGACCGTTCATAACTTGAATTTTTTTTAATTTTTGTGCCATTTTTTTAATACCCCAAGAAATGTCAGGGCTCAGCAGGGAACTTTAAAACAAAACCTCTCTTAACCATTCCCTGCTGTCCTAATATTTTTTTTTGCTCCTGCTGTTTAGCTGCTATAGCTTTGTGCAGCCTTGAAACCCAATTCAAACGCATTCAGATTCTTGTCCAGAAAAGCCTTTTTTGTCCTTCTTTTAATAGCTTCTATCACATTTTCCTTTGAAAATCCAAGACTTCCGGTCTGAATTAAAGCTCCAAGAAGAACAATATTCACACTCATCGGACTTCCAGCTTCCTTCGCAAGCTTCATAGCATCAATGGCAACAAGGCTGGCACATTTTTCTTTAAGCAGTTCCTTAATATTTTCAACATCAGGATAAACACCCTTGCCGATGGATACTGTAAAGGGAGGCATGGTTGCCGTATTTGTAATAACTTTTGTATCCTTGCTGCATCTGTTTAAAGCCCTTAATGTTTCAGCAGGCTCAAACCCCAGAAGAATATCTGCCTCACCATCTGAAATTATAGAACTTGTTGCTTCGCCAAAAACAATGGCAGATTCAACAACGCCGCCACGCTGAGCCATTCCGTGTATTTCACTCATCTGAACCTGCACACCTGAAATCAATGCAGCTTCGCCCAGAACCTTGGATGCCAGAAGATTGCCCTGGCCTCCCACAGCTACCATGATTAGTCTGGTTGTTTCCATTATTATATCATCCTTTTTTTAAAGATTATTTTTTTAACGGTGTGATCGCATTTTCAGGGCATATCTGTGCACATACTGCACACCCTACACATGTATCTGCATCAATTTTCACTCTCCCGTCTTCAATATAAAAGGATGGACAGGCAATGGAGTTGACACAATCCCTGTGATCAACACATTTATCAGACACTTTAAATGCTCTTGACGTCAACATTTTGAGGCTCTTTGCATATAAGGCACAAGGCTCCTGGGACAGGATAACGGAAACACCTTTATATTCCAGAGCTTGTCTGATGGTTTCAATACTCTTTTTTACCTTAAACGGCTTGATGACGGAAACATGTTCCACCCCCAGGGCCCTGACAAGGTTTTCAATATTGATACGGCCAAAACCATCCAGGCCCATTCTTTCCATGTCCACTCCTGGATGGGGCTGATGTCCGGTCATGGCAGTGATACCATTCTCAAGAATAACCAGGGTAAAATTATGCTTGTTAAATACGGCATTAACCAGTCCTGTGATACCTGAATGAAAAAAAGTAGAATCCCCGATAAAAGAGATCACTTTCTGGTCTGTGGCCTTGCTGAAACCACAGGAAGAACTGACTGAAGATCCCATACAGATTACAAAGTCACCCATATTTAAAGGCGGCAGAAAGCCCAAAGTGTAACAGCCAATATCCGTGGGGCATATGATATCCATATCTTTGGCTGCCTGCTTTACCTCATAAAAGGTTGCCCTGTGAGAGCACCCGGAACAAAGATTTGGCGGCCTCATTGGGATTTCAGGAACATTATCAGCAGACAATTTTTCTTTTGGTGTATACTCAATCCCAAAATAAGCTGCTATTTTTTCTCTTACCATGGCAGGATCATATTCAGAGAGACGGGAGAAAAGTTCTTCTGATTTACCATTTATGGGAATCATTAATCCTGCTTCCTGGGCAAATGCTTTTACAGCTTCTTCCATAAAAGCTTCGCCTTCTTCAATCACCAGCACTTTTTCACAATCTTTTAAAAAATTCTTGATCAATTTTTCCGGCATGGGATTTGAAAATCCCAGCTGCAAAATTTTTGTATTCTCTTCAACGTCAAGATCCTTTACTGCATCCAGGGCATAATGGAAACTTACACCATTTACAATGATGCCAAACTTTCCCGATCCTTTGACCGGATTAAAGCGGGATTCTTCACAGATCCCTCTGGCCTTATTCATTTTTTCAAGAAGTTTGACATGAAGCTGTCTTGAGACAGCAGGGACTGTGACACATCTGAAAGGTTCCCGGATAAATTTTCCTTTAATTTGTCTTGGCTTCATGTCACCAAAGGTCACAAAGGCATTGGAGTGATTAATCCTTGTGGTGGTTCGAAGCAAAACCGGCTGCTTTAATTCCTCTGAAAGATCAAATGCATATTTCATCATCTCCTTGGCTTCAGACACTGAAGAAGGCTCCAGCATGGGTAAATTGCCAAATTTAGCATAATACCGGTTGTCCTGTTCATTCTGGCTTGAAAACATGGATGGATCATCTGCAGTCAGGATTACCATGCCACCTGTTACCCCTACATAGGCAAGGGTCATGAAAGGGTCTGCCGCGACATTTAACCCGACATGTTTCATCATGCAGAATGTACGAAGTCCTGAGTTGGCAGCTGCCGCAGCCACTTCCAAAGCCACTTTTTCATTGGTGCTGTATTCAAAATAAAGATCTGATTCCTGGGACATCTGGAAAAGATTCAGTGATATTTCAGAAGAAGGCGTGCCAGGATAGGTTGTGGCAAATGCTACACCCGCCTCAATCGCTCCTCTTGCAATGGCTTCATTCCCCAGAAGCATAATTTGTTTACCAGGACTGTCGTTTAATAATTTGTGCATATGATCTCCTTATCATAAGGGCAATTTACTATCTTTATGAATATAATTTTTCAGCATCCTCAAGGGATGCTGCATATCCTTCTTAGCTTTATTATAGCCATCTTATGGCTGTCATGTGTTATGGATATTTATAATATATCTTCTGATTTTTGCAAGGAAAACTATAAATTTTATTCATATTTTCTTTTTAAGACCCTTTTGATCAAATTCACAACTACCTTACATTGATGGGCAC
>JAQICW010000327.1 GCA_027858355.1 Desulfobacula sp. | reverse complement strand
GTGCCCATGGTTATTGATGCGGACGCAATCAATTGTATAGCGCAAAATCCTGACGTCCTGAAAATGAAAAAAGCTCCGGCCATATTAACTCCCCATCCAGGTGAAATGGCAAGGCTTTGTAATATGTCAATCCGGGATATTCAGGTGGACAGGATAGGTATTTCCTCTAAATTTGCAAAAGACCATGATGTTATCCTGATTTTAAAAGGTGCACAGACCATTATAAGCCTGAACGACGGAAGATCCTTTATTTGTCCCACGGGTAATCCCGGCATGGCTTCCGGCGGCATGGGAGACGTGCTTACGGGCTTGATTGCAGGCTTTTGCGCCCAGGGTTTTACCCCTGAAAATGCAAGTCTTGCCGGTGTTTTTATCCATGGCATGTGCGCAGACCGGCTTGCCGGGAAAATGGGCGCATTCGGTTTTGTTGCCTCTGATATCATCCAGATAATTCCAAAAACTATTCATCATGATCTATTATGAAAACCATCGAATCAAAAAATTCAGACCAGACACTTCACTTAGGTGAATACATGGGCAAAAAGATCTCTGAAAAGATTTCCCAGGGGGTCTCCATTGCCCTTAACGGGGAACTTGGTGCAGGCAAGACAACCTTTGTCCAGGGATTTGCAAAGGGGCTTGGGGTGTCTGAAAAATATTATATCACAAGCCCGACATATAACATAATTAATGAATATCCAGCAGGCGTGCTTACCCTTTGTCATCTGGATCTTTACAGGTTAGAATCTGTGGAGGAACTTGAGACTATAGGGTTTGATGACCTTATTGATGACACCAATGTTATTGTTGTTGAATGGCCTGAAATTCTTAAGCACATTTCTTTTAAATTTGACATTGAAATAAATTTTAAATTTGATAAACACTATAACAGAATAATATCTGTTTTTACCTCTGGACTACCAGGATCAAATCTGATAAGCAATATGCTTTTATAAATTTTAATATTTACCCACACCGGAGCTAATATGGCCTTAAGAGTACAAAAATATGGGGGAACCTCTGTTGCAGACATTGGGCGTATCAACCATGTTGCAGACAGGGTAGTAAAAGCGCACGATCAGGGAGACAAGGTTGTTGTTGTCCTATCTGCCATGTCAGGTGTAACCGACAGCCTTATCGCTCTTGCCAAACAGGCCTCAAAAACGCCGGACAAAAGGGAACTTGACGTTCTTCTTGCCACAGGTGAACAGACAACTGCAGCCCTTCTTGCTATGATCCTCAAATCAAGGGGATATAAGGCTAAATCTTTTCTTGGTTTCCAGGCAGGCATTAATACGGATAAAACATCTGGCAAGGCAAGAATACTGGATATAGACTGCCAAAACATACAACAGGCCCTTGAAGAGGGGCATATTGCAGTAGTAGCAGGATTTCAAGGAACCGATATAGATGGCGCCATTACTACCCTTGGCAGAGGCGGGTCTGACACATCAGCCGTTGCCATTGCATCGTCCCTGAAAGCTGATGTTTGTGAAATATTCACAGATGTGGATGGAGTCTACACCACAGACCCCAGAATTTGTAATAGTGCAAGAAAAATTAACAAAATATCCTTTGAAGAAATGCTTGAAATGGCCATATTGGGTGCCAAGGTTCTTCAGATCCGTTCCGTTGAATTTGCAAAAAAATATAACGTGCCCATACATGTAAGGTCATCATTCAGTGAGGAGGAAGGAACAATGGTCATCAACGAGAGTTCTGATATGGAAAGTGTCATTGTATCAGGTATTACCTGTGATATGAACGAAGCAAGAATCACCTTAAAAAAAGTTCCTGACCAGCCAGGTGTTTCAGCAAAAATATTCACCCCCCTTGCCGATGCAGAAATATGCGTGGATATGATTATTCAGAACACCCGCTCCGGCGGTGAGACAGACCTGACCTTTACTGTGACCAAAGATGACTTTGAGCGGGCAAAAGAAATTTCCCACAAAGTCGCCAAGGAGTTGGGTGCTGTTGAGGTTCTCACGGCTGAAGAAATTGCTAAGGTTTCAGTTATAGGACTGGGTATGAAAAGTCATTCCGGTGTGGCCGCCACCATGTTCCAGGCCCTGGCATCTGAAAATATAAACATACGATTAATTAGTACTTCCGAGATCAGGATCTCCTGCGTGATCCTGGCAAAATATGCTGAGCTAGCTGTGAGAACCCTTCACACTGCATTCGGGCTGGACAAAAAAAAATAAGGCGGTATTCATTTAAGCCTGATAATCGGTTAAGCCAAATTCAGGGCTGCTTCAATCTCTTGAATAACTTTTTGGGCAGCTGCGGCAGGATCATTGGCATCCCTTATGGGTCGGCCAATGACAATCAGGTCACTGCCAAGGTTAACTGCCTTGCCAGGTGTGGTTACCCTTTTTTGGTCATCATTTTCAAGCAAGGACCATGAAGGCCTGATACCCGGTGTTACCGCCAGAAAAGATTTTCCAAACCTTTTCTTTATCTGTTGGACTTCCTGGCCTGAGCAGATCACCCCTTTGCACCCGGCTTCATATGCCATTTTTGCCCGATGCATGACCAGAAGACCGGGGTCTTTTACAAACTTATCTTTAAACCCTGCAGCTTCAACCATATCGGCATCATTGTCTGTCAAAAGAGTAACCCCCAGGACTTCTGTTTTCCCTTTTCCACCTTTCACTGCTTTTTCAAGCATGGCCAAGGATGAGCAATGGACAGTGACAAGATCTACTCCCAGGGTTGCCACCCTTTCCAGGGCTCTTTGAACAGTAGCTGAAATATCATGAAGTTTAAGATCAAGAAATATTTTTGCGCTGCTCTCATTTTTCACCATCTTAACCACAGACGGCCCCTGATCAATGAACAGCTCAAGCCCGATTTTAAACATCCCCACCTTTCCATCAAGAAGTTTCACATATTCTTTTGCATCCTTTACAGAAGAAAAATCCAGAGGAAACACAATATAATCCTTGCCTTGTTTCTGCATAATTTTCTCCTTGCCACCCCTTTATTTTTACTGTTCTTCCAACCTTGCTTTGAGAATTTTTAAATCAAAATTGTGAGCCTTAGCATCTTTGATTATAGCATTAAGTTCATCAGTGTCAAAAAATAACCACCAGTCCTCAATAATATCACTTTTGCCTGTATCAATGGAAAAACTATCAGGATTCCTCAATGGAAGAGAAATCTCAGGTTTTGCCTCAAAGTTTTTACAACCGAAAAAAGCACCATGCCTGCCAGGATAGCAAAAAAAACAGATCTCATAATTTCTATATGTCATCCGCACAAACAACGCGGTCGCGCCCAAGTTTCTTGGCATGATATAAAGCAGTATCTGCTGTTGCCAGCAATATGCTAGAATTTTCAACACCCGTATATTGGGACACCCCGATACTGACAGTAATTGAGACATTCCCTTTTTCAGTGGAGATTTCACTGTTACGAACGTACTCACAAATCCGTTCAAACAAGGCATCCTTTTGTAAGTCTTTAGATCCAGAAACCACAATCAGGAATTCTTCACCCCCGATCCTGCCAACATGATCATTTATCCGCAACTTGTCCGTGACAAATCGAGTAAAAGCAATCAATACATCATCACCAATTTTATGGCCATAAGTATCATTCACTTTTTTAAAATAATCAAGATCACATACGCCAACGCACAGACCGGTTTTTTCCCGTTTTGCCCTGGCAATCTCTTTTTCCAACAGATCCATAATGGCCCTCCGGTTGAAGATATTGGTCAAAGGATCATGCATGGCTTCATGTTCCAGTGCTCGATAGGCTTCACCAAGTTCGGATTGGAGCTTTACCATCCGTTGGCCGACATTGATGCGGGCTTGCAGTTCTTTATTATCATAGGGTTTTGAAATAAAATCGTTGGCACCTGCTTCCAATCCCTTGACAATATCTTTTTTCTCATCTTTTGACGTCAAAAGAATCAGGTAAGGTGGCTCAGAAGTGTCAATTTCACGTATCTTTTGACAAACCTCAATCCCGTTCATTTCAGGCATTTGCCAGTCAAGAACAGCAAGCCTGGGCGCATCTTTGGATTGCATGACCTCCCATGCTTCTTTTCCATTGCATGTCAAAACCGGTGTAAACCCCCATTTTTTTAAAATTGAATCCAGAATGATTCGGGATGTCATATCATCTTCAGCAATTAGGACTTTCATCAGATCATTTCCTCCATGGCTGTTTTCAATTGAGCAAATGTTTCTTCCACTTGGGGTGCAATGCTGATCAATCTGTCTAAATCTCCGGCTTTTCCAGCGATTTCGATCTCAGAAGCAATCTTTCTCAAGGCATCAGCACCAACATTACCGGCTGCGCCTTTGATTTGATGTCCCTGTTTTCCTGCATCCTCTGTATTTTTTTGATGGATAAACCCTTTAAGCGATTCTAACTGTCTTGGTATATCCTCTAAAAAACCTGAAATAACTATTGCAGCCAGCTGTGCATCACCCATCAAACGATCCATAAAAGCATCTTTATCAAATACCATCAGATCATTTTGGGCAATTGTTTTTTGATTCAAGGTCTTGTCTGGCTCCTGGGCCAAAGGCGCTGTCACCATGTTTTCTTTGGGCAAGCAGCGTTCCAGGACCTCTAATAATTTTTTCGGATCTATCGGTTTGGATACATAATCATCCATTCCAGCTGAAAGACATCTGTCCCGGTCTTCTTTCATGGCATGAGCCGTCATTGCAATGATGGGTATTCTTTTTCCAGCTGATTCTAATTCAATTTTTCGAATTTGACGTGTGGCTTCAAAACCATCCATTTCCGGCATTTGTATATCCATTAAAACAAGGTCATAAGAATCTTCTTCAAATGCTTTCACGACTTTTATCCCGTTTTTTGCCGTTTTTATATTAACAAACCCGAATTTTTTCAAAAGACCTGTGGCAACCTGCTGGTTGGTTATATTATCTTCTGCCAGGAGAATACGAACATTTTTCTCCCGCTGTTCCCGAACCGTGTGGCGGGTGATGATGCTACTTTTCTTTTGTGGCTTTAAACCGCCAGATATGATAGTCGACAGGCAGTCGAACAGGTCTGAATACCCAACGGGTTTGATTAAGTAGGCTGCAAAACCTGTTTCTTCAAATTCTCTGGCATCACCGGCCTGCCCCATTGAGGTCATCATAACCAGATGAATTGATTTTAGTTTATCATCGGATTTAATAATTTTTCCCAGCGACAGGCCATCCATTATCGGCATCTGCATATCTAAAATGGCCAGTTGAAAAGGATCTTCTTTGCTCCCTTCATCATAGAGTATTCGCAGGGCTTCAGGCCCGCTCACTGCCTCTTTTACCCGGCACCCCCAGGAACCTAACTGGCCCTGGATTATCTCGCGGTTTGTTTTATTGTCATCCACTACCAGGACATGTAATCCTTTCATGTCAGCTTTTTGTGCCGGCATGACGAGGTGGGCCAATTCTATCTGTTTTTTAAAAAGCGCGGTGAACCAAAATTCAGAACCTTTACCCACCTCACTGTTGACACCGATTTTTCCTCCCATCATTTCGCACAATTTTTTGGAGATGGTCAGACCCAGACCCGTACCTCCGAATTCCCTTGTGGTGGATGTATCTGCCTGGGTAAAACTTTGAAAAAGCAGATCATGTTTTTCAGCAGGGATCCCAATGCCGGTGTCTTTTATGGAAAACAAGAGCCTGACATCTGTTTTAGTTTCTTTTTCCAGGTATACCCGGACGGAGATTTCTCCTTTGGCTGTAAATTTAGCTGCATTGCCCACAAGATTGGCAAGAATCTGGCGAAGCCTGCCAGGATCACCCCTAAGCCGTGCAGGCACGTCCGGAGATGCAGCACAAAGAAACTCAAGATCCTTTTCCTGCACATGCACAAACATCATCGAGACAAAATCATCCAGCATATATCGCAGATCAAAATCAATGATTTCCATCTCAAGCTTGCCGGCTTCTATTTTGGAAAAATCAAGGATATCGTTTATCACTCCCAAGAGTCCTTCTCCACTGTTCCGCACAATGCTGGCATAATGCCGCTGGTCATCGGTAAGATCTGTATCCAATAGAAGACCGGTCATTCCGATAACACCATTTAAAGGTGTCCGGATTTCATGGCTCATATTGGCAAGGAATTCACTCTTGGCAGTGTTTGCAGCTTTAGCATTGTCAGCCATCAGGTTTGCCTTTTCAATGGCTTTTTCAAGTTCTTGATTCATCCTGTTTAATTCATCCTGTGCCAGTTTTTCCCGGGTGATATCCTGAAAATTAACCACTATGCCATCGTGCTTGCCTTGACTGTCCAGAATCAATGCTGCACCCACCCTGACTGAAATAGTGCTGCCGTTTTTGGTTGTTCGCTCTGTCTCAAACCCGGAAATATTCTCCCCTTTAAATACCCGGGTAACGGCTTTTTGCGTTGCCAGTATTTCTTTATCCGGAACAAAATCGATCCGATTGCCAATAATCTCGTCCGAAATCCAGCCAAACACACGGGTAAAGGCAGGATTCAAGTAGGTCACCTTACCCTGGCCATCATAGACAACCACCGGGTCCACAATGGTTTCCATCACGGTTCGAAGCCTTTCTTTGCTTTCTCTCAGTGATCCCTCGATTTTTCTGCGCTGTGTAACATCTGTAAGCACAGAAATTTTTTGATCCTTTAAAAAAGTAGACCTGAATTCTATATGTTTTGACTGGCCATCTTTACATATAATCTTGAATTCTTGATGCTTTCCACGATATAAATGTTTGCTGTCATCGCTCCATGCTTCAAAGACCTTTTTTCTGTACTCTTTATCTGGATAGGCTTTCTCGAACCAGTCTTCTTTGGTGGGAATATCTTTGAGCGTATATCCTGTAATCTCTGTAAAATAAGGGTTTACATAAAGGTATTTACCATGGTTGTCAGTCAATGCAATTCCATGGGATGTGCTTTCAAGAATTGTCGCAAGGGTTTCTTTTTCTTTTTGGCGGGCCATTTCTTCCTTTTTGCGATTGGTGATATCCCGCCAGACAGTATGAATTTTCTGGTTAGAAATCGTCGTTAGAAGAACCTCTACAGGGAAAACTTCTCCATTTGCTCTGGTGTGATCCCATTCAAAAAGATGACTGCCATTTTCCAGGGCAAGATCCATCATTTTCTTTGCTTTTATGAAAGAGCTTTTGCCATCAGACTGATACTCCGGGGAAAGTTCTGAAGGATGGGTTTTAAGGAATTCAATTTTGTTTTTATAACCCAACATGTCCACTGTTGCCTGGTTGCAGTCAACAAATTTTTCATTTTCGATTATCAAAATAGCATCTTTTGATTTTTTAAACAGAATACGATATTTTTCCTCACTTTCTATAAGCACTTGTTCAGTCTGCTTTTGTTCGGTGATGTCGCTTCCTGAACTTAAAGATCCAATAATGTCACCATTTGAGTCTTTCAAAATTGCGTTGTGCCAGGCAATAATACATTCTGTCCCATCTTTCCGTAGAATTGGATTCTCATAATACTCAACCGGTTCAATAACACCTGCCATCAATTGATGATAAACCATTAAGGCATCTTCCCGGAATTGTTCCGGCAGACAGGTTTTAAACCAATTCTTACCAATCAATTCTTCTTTTTGATAGCCAAGGGTTCCCAAACCACATTTATTAATGAGTGTGATGTTCCCTTCTTTGTCAAGGGCAACAAACATGACCCTGGCAATGGAAAGATATTTATGAACCTGGGATTCACTGTCCTGGAATATTTTTTTTTCATTCCGGTAATCAGAGACTGTCTGCTCTAACTCTTTTACCCTGCGCTCCATAGCCTCATAACTTATTTTTTTTCCCATACAAAAATCCCATAAATTAAAAAGTGAAAACATTAGTTATTCTCTTCTATAATCTGGTTAGAAAATTTAGTCAATAACCTCCAATTTACGGTGCTGATGCACGAATTAATTTTCAATAGATCGGGTAAGGGTTTTGATGCCTATTTTTATGTCCAGATAGTTTTTTCTCTGATTAAGATCAATTTTTTAAAATTAAAAGTGCTTAATATGAAAAACAGTGCTCATACTGATATCCATGATGCTTTTCGACAAGGTTCAAAGATTTGTTTATAGTATTTTTGCGACAAAATATTTTTTTTATCAGGCAAGGTCTCTGATATTATGGAGTTTCTATTTTCATACGTCAGCATTATCCAATTTATTCTTAACTTTACAAATTCAGCCAGG
The DNA here is from genome assembly GCA_027858355.1 of Desulfobacula sp. The sequence goes on along the minus strand of JAQICW010000327.1, from coordinate 2,672 downwards.
ATTGATACTGATTCAAATCATGATAAAAATAGCCATTATTATAAATTCTCAGGCGCTTACATTATTTTATAGTTATTTAGAACCTTTAATATCAGGAATATTATGGAACAGGACAAACACATACTTACCATGCTGGTAGAAAACGAACCCGGTGTAACCGCAAGGATTGCAGGCCTTTTTGCCGGGCGGGGCTATAATATTGAAACCATCTGCGGAGCGCCAACAGCCAATCCCAAAATGTCCAGAATCACCATTACAACAAGGGCCCATCCTTTGCAACTGGAACAATGCAAAAAACAGATTAAGCGCCTCGTAAATGTCATCAAGCTGCGGGACATGACCGGGGAAAAGGCTATAAAACGAGAGATGGCACTAATCTGTGTTAAAGTGTCGCCAGGGAAAAAACAAAACCTGAACCAAATTATCACCACCTTTCAGGGCCGGATAATGGATACAGGCCCTGAATATTATATTATTGAAGTAACCGGCGACGAAGATACCATTGATGACCTGCTTGGCCTGCTTGAACCCTTTGGCATTAAAAAACTTGCAAGATCAGGGGTATTGGCGCTGTATAAGGAAACTTAAGATAAAAAAATCTTAAGATAAGGGTTGAAAGCTTTGAAGAATTAATGGTATTTAGTACTATTTTTTAATAAAAGGTAAAAATGGCCCCTTTGGACAAGCATAACAGCCTTAAACACCTGCCAGGTATTGATCATCTTCTGGATCTTGCCAAAAAGGATGATCGATTTATCGGCATCCCCCGGAGCGTAATACTTGATGCCCTAAGAAAAACCCTTGACCATTTAAGGCAGGATATTCTGGCAGATATTGAAACCAGCACAGACCATGACACCATCCTGCTTGCGGCAAATATCCTTGCCAAAGAAAAGGTCAGGCCCAGACTTGTCCCTGTCATCAATGCAACCGGTGTGGTGCTCCATACAAACCTTGGCCGGTCTCTTTTATGTGAAGATGCCTTGAATAACATAAAAGCTATTGCCCAATCCTATTCCAACCTTGAATTGAAAATTGAAACCGGTAAAAGAGGGATCCGGTATGAAGCAGTGGATGATCTGATCTGTGAACTGACCGGCGCTCAAAGTGCCATAGTTGTAAACAATAATGCCGGGGCTGTATTACTGGCGTTGAACACCATTGCCAAAGACACACAGGTAGTGGTATCCAGGGGCGAGCTTGTTGAAATCGGCGGATCATTCAGGGTGCCGGATGTGATGACAAAAAGCGGGTGCATATTAAAGGAAGTCGGCACCACAAACCGGACCCATTTAAGGGATTACGCAGATGCCGTGTCTGATAGCACAGGCCTTTTTTTAAAAGTCCATGCCAGTAATTATAAAATTGAAGGTTTTACTGCCAGTGTTGATTTAAAAGACCTGGTATTGCTGGGCAAAGATAAGAATATACCGATCATGGAAGACCTTGGGTCAGGAACCTTAATTGACTTCTCAAAATATGGTCTGCCTTTAGAACCCACTATTGCGGATTCAGTCCGCACGGGCGCAGACGTTATCACCTTCAGCGGAGACAAGCTTTTAGGAGGGCCCCAGGCCGGCATCATTGTCGGACAAAAAAAGACCATTGATCTAATCAAAAAAAATCCTCTAACCCGGGCCTTGCGGATTGACAAGCTGACCCTTGCAGCCCTTGAATCCACATTAAAACTATACAGGGATGAGGATACCGCCATCCAGAAAATACCCACCTTAAAAATGTTGACCATTCCCTTTAAAGATATTTGTAAAAAAAGCGACGTGTTATTCAAAACCATTAAGGAGGCTCTGGGTGATCTGGCGGATATTGAGGTCGCCCATCTGAATTCACGACCAGGAGGTGGCTCTTTTCCAGAACTGAACCTTGCGACCCAGTGCATAACCATTAAACCGAAAAACATATCAGTATCCAAACTTGAAATGCGCATGCGTCTTTCAACACCATCCATTATAGGCAGGATAGAAGATAATAAATATATTTTAGATCCCAGAACGATTCAAGACGGCCAGGAGACAGTTATTTCATCAACTTTAGCCAAAATACTGGTAAAAAAATGAACCCTAAATTCTCTTCAAAAGAAATTAATTTTCTGAAAACCGATTCTGATGATTCCAAGATTAAGCCGCCGAAAACCTTTTTTGGAGATCTTCTTCTGGAAAAAACAGACGAGCTTAAAGCCTTTGAAAAACGACTGTCAAAAACAAAAATCCCAGGGCAAAAATTCTTTATTGCCGTGATTCAAATCTCATCACCGCCTGACAGCATCCTGGAAACAACTAAAGGTACATTTGAAGCTGCCTTTAACTCATTTCTGGATCATAAAAAAGGCATCTGGGAGAACTTAAGCAAAGATTTATTTGCTCTGGCATTCTGGGGTTATAAAAATGAAAAAAAAGCCTATAAAATGATTGTATCTTTAAAAGACAACCTATCAAAAGAGCTTAAAACAGATATTCTTATTGGGGTTGCAACCTTCCCTTTTCATGACTTTTCAAAATACCAAACCGTTGCCAATGCCATCAAAGCCGCGGACCACGCTGCTTTTTTCGGACCGGACAGCCTGGTTCATTTTGATGCCACATCGCTGAATATCAGTGGCGATCGGCTTTATCAGATGGATAAATACGAAATGGCGACAAAAGAATATCAAAAAG
>JAQICW010000251.1 GCA_027858355.1 Desulfobacula sp. | reverse complement strand
ATGAAAGAGTATGGTACAAAGGTGGTGGCGGGTGTGACACCGGGTCGCGGAGGCGCAAAGGTCCATGGGATTCCCGTGTTTGATACGATAAAACAAGCCATCAAACAGGTGGGAATGATTGATGCCGCTGTTACATTCATTCCTGGGCCTGCTTTGAAAAGTGCAGTTTATGAAGCCATTGATGCCGGCATTAAATTTGTGGTTTCCCCGGTGGAGCGTATTCCGATTCAGGATGTTATTGAAATGGTCCATTATGCCTTGAAAAATGATGTAAAACTTTTGGGACCTGGCAGCCTCGGGCTGATCAGTCCGGGCAGAGCCGCCATTGGCTGGCTGGGCGGAAGTTTGGAATGGGCTCGAGCATTGTTTGATCCGGGTCCTGTGGGAGTTATTTCCCGCAGCGGCGGACAGTCCGGTACCGTGCCCTGGGCTCTCAAGGTAGCAGGCCTTGGAATCAGCACGGCTCTTCACATTGGAACTGAACCCGTATTGGGGATGACCATGGCTGATGTACTGAAAATGTTTGAGATTGATGATCAGACAAAGGCCGTGGCGATTTTTGGTGAAATCGGTGGAACCCTTGAAGAGGAAGCAGCCGAGTGTGTTGCCAAGGGCGAGTTTACAAAACCGCTTGTTGTTTTTATTGCAGGCGCCTGGGCACCCGAAGGTATGAGGTTTTCCCATGCCAGCAGTATTGTTGAAAAAGGAAGAGGGACTGCCAAGGGCAAGATGGACGCATTGACAAAGGCCGGAGCCCATATCGTGGACAGCCCTGAAAAAATTGCCCCGAAAATTAAAGAACTGATCCAATTATAATTAAATTGGGTTATAATTAAATCAGGTTATAATTAAAAAAGCATAATTAAATAACAATTCGTATTAAAAGGAGAAAATTATCATGGCAGTTATGAGATCTGTATTTTACGTACCAAGCAATAACGAAAAAATGGTTGGCAAGGCCGTCAGCATTGAAGCAGACATATTAACACTGGACCTTGAAGATTCAGTACCCCCGGCGGAAAAAGCCAAGGGTCGTGAAGAGATCAAAAAATATCTTGATTCAAGCAGAGCGTCACAGAAATCAAAATATCTTTATGTCCGGGTTAATAACTGGGAAACCGAGATGACCAATGACGACCTTGAAGCTATTGTCTATCCAGGCCTTGATGGCGTATGTCTGGCAAAGTGCGGAAGCGGAGAGAATGTAAAACGTCTGGACTGGAAACTTGAAGAATTGGAACAGAGAAGGGGTATGAAAGTCGGTTCCGTTGCCATCCAGCTGCTCATTGAAACGGCCAAAGGTGTTATAAATGCCTATGAAGCTGGGTCTGCAAGCCCCAGGGTCAATTCCCTGATATTTGGTGCCGTGGATTTCACCAAAGACATGAGGGTTACCTTGACATCTGAAGGCAAAGAACAGCTTTATGCACGTTTTCACACTGCTGTTGCCGCCAGAGCTGCCGGATGCGTTGCCATTGATTGCCCGTATGTGGCGTATCAGGATACCGAAGGGTATAAAAAGAGCACGGAAGAAGGTCATCAGATGGGATATGAAGGCAGAATGCTGATTCATCCAAGTCAGATCGAACCCTCCCATGAGATTTATACCCCCTCTGCAGCCAGTATTGAATGGGCAGAAGGCGTAAAAAAAGTATTTGAAGAAGAAGGCATTGCAAAGGGCTCAGCCGCAGTTACCTATCTTGGCAAGATGGTGGATACCCCCGTTTATGAAAATGCCATGCAGATTTTAAGAACCATGGAAGAGATTCGTGCTGCCGATGCAAAATAAGCATCGACCTGTTGATGTTATTGACATGGGGACCCGGGTTTTTAACCATAATTCCGCAGGTTCCCATAGTCGGCAATCCATTGCAAAATTGTAATGGAAATAAGATGAAAGAATAAAATTAGGAAATAACAGATCATTTTTCTGTAAAATCCTAAAGGGAAGACAAAATGATTCTAGCGCAATTGTCCGTATACCCCATAGGCGAGGGTACAAGTTTAGGATCCTTTGTGAGAAAAGGAATTCAGGTGATAAAAGATTCAGGGTATACATATAGTGTTGGAGGACTGTCTACTGCCATTGAAGTCCCTGATATGGATTCCCTGTTTGCTTTGGTCAAAGAGGTACGCCAGGCCCACCTTGACCAGGGGGCGAAACGTATTGTTGTTGATTTGAAAATCGATGACAGAGGGGATAAAGACGCGACGCTTAAGAGCAAAATCAATTCCGTTACTTAGAAGCTTCATTGCAATTGGGTTTTATACAAAACAAGATCTGGCGGATTAATAAAACATAGTTTTACCTCTGTGAAATCCTAACAGGCCTTGTGGGAAAAAAGATGACAACCACTCTTTTCGATAAATGGACTACCAAGTATGATTGCTGGTTTGAAACGCAATGCGGTATTCTTGTTAAGCAGTATGAATCCGAGCTGCTGCTTAAACTTCTCAATCCCCTTTCCGGGGAAAAAATTCTTGATGTGGGCTGTGGCACCGGGGTTTTCACCATTGATGTGATAGCTCAGGGATCCAGGATTACAGGCATTGATATATCTGAACCCATGCTCAGGAAGGCCATTCATAAAATAGGGAAGATTGGCAGCCCTGTCAAAACTGCTGAAATAGTTACAACTGATTTTACGGGTATTTGCGCAGATATGTGCGTGTTGCCCTTTGCAGATAATAGTTTTGATAAAGTTCTGTCCATGACAGCCATTGAATTTATAGAGGATGCAAACAAGGCTGTTGCCGAGCTTGACCGCGTGACCCGACAGGGAGGGACTATTGTATTAACCACCCTGAACAGTCTCAGCCCATGGGCAGAGCAAAGGCGCAAGGCAGCAGAAAACGGGCATGATTTATTTCAAAAAATATTTTTCAGGTCTCCAGATGAAATGCGCTCCCTTGTTCCAGCAAATCCTGTTGTAAAAACAGCTATTCATTTTCAAAAGGAAGATTGCCTTTCTAATATTCCTGAAATTGAACGTCAAGGAAAAAAGAATAATTCTGACAAAGGTGCATTTCTGGCCGTTAAGTGGAAGAAAACTTAAAGTAAATTCAGGTAAAATAAAAAGTTCTGCCTGCAGGGGAGAAGCCATGGTTAATGAAAAGTTTATTCGTGAATTGGAAACAATAGTAGGCAAATCCAATGTGTCCGTGACCAATACCGGCATTGAACTATACTCCTATGATGCCTCTTTGGTAAAAGGGAATCCCGGGGTTGTCGTGTTTCCGGCAAATACCAGGGAGGTTTCCCAATTAGTAAAGGCTGCCAATAAAGAAGGAATTGATATTGTTCCCCGGGGGTTTGGTACCAATTTATCCGGCGGCACCATCTCTGTCACCCACGGCCTTGTGATCTGCCTGTCTAGATTCAATAAGATCCTGGGTATTCATCCTGAAAGTCGATATGCCGTTGTTCAACCCGGGGTGACTAATCTGGAAGTACAACAGGCCCTGGCAAAGGTTGGTGCCTTTTACGCTCCAGACCCGGCCAGCCAGAAAGTGGCCACTCTTGGCGGAAATGCAGGAGAAAATTCAGGGGGCCCTCTTTGTCTGAAATATGGTGTCACCTCCAACCATATCCTGGGGATGGAAATAGTGATGGCTGATGGCGAAATTCTGAGAATAGGTGGACCAGCCCTGGATCCTCCCGGGTTTGATCTGCGTGGTCTAATGGTAGGCAGCGAAGGAGCCATGGCCATTACTACGGAGCTGACTCTGCGTACTTTGCCCAAAACCCAATCCGCTATAACCATGTTAGCTGTTTATGATGATATCCAGGCAGCTGCCCTTTCTGTTTCAAAAATCATATCAGCCGGAATTCTCCCAAATACCCTTGAAATGATGGATGCTTTAGTAATTGAAGCTGTTGAAGCCAGCATTCCCTGCGGGTACCCTCTGGATGCTGCCGCTGTATTGCTTATTGAAGTTGAAGGCATGATAGTTGGGCTTGAGGAGCAGGCTGAGCAGATTAAAGAAATCTGTATGACTACCCAATGCAGGAACATCAAGATCGCTAAAACCCAGGAGGAAAGAAACCTGTTATGGCAGGGCAGAAAAGGAGCCTTTGGCGCTATTGCCCGCCTGGCACCCAATTACCTTGTAAACGATGCCACTGTACCCAGGACCAATCTGCCCAAAGCCCTGGAGCAGATCAAGGCCATTGCCCAAAAACATGAATGCCGGGTTGGTAATGTCTTCCATGCGGGTGATGGTAATATGCACCCTCTTTTATTGTTTGATTCACGAAATGAAGGAGAACTGGAAAAGGTGCACAAGGCTGGATGGGATATAATGAAAGCCTGTGTTGCGCTGGGTGGAACCATATCCGGGGAGCATGGTATTGGCCAGGAAAAACAAGAAGCCATGAGAATGATCTTTTCCGGTGACGATCTAAATACCCAGCAAACCGTAAAACTTGCCTTTGATCCGGGAAACGTATTCAACCCCAATAAGGTGATCCCCCTTTCCAAATCCCCTGGAAAGCCTTTGGAGGTTTTTGAGCCCACAGTATTGACACGGCTGGGCGGGGCATCCTGTAAAGGGGTTCCTGAAGCCATGGCTGCCATTAGGAAGGCCAAAGATGATGGCAAGCCTGTGATCGCTGTTGGGGCCGATACCTTTAGTCATTATGGAAATCTCTGCAAAGAGGATGTTACGGCTGTGAGTACGTTGGCCATGACAGATATCATAGAGTATGACTCTGATAACCTTTATATCACTCTGGGGGCGGGAATGTCCCTGCATGAACTTCAGGAGATTCTGGGTAAAAATAATCAGTGGCTGCCTTTGCGGCCGCCTTTTTTTGGCAGCAAGGCCAGCACGGGTTCCTTGGTGGCCATGGGAATAAGCGGCCCTGAACGTATGTTTTATGGGGCTCCCAGGGATTTTTTACTGGGGCTTCAATATATTGACAGCCAGGGTAGAATAATTTCCACTGGAGGCAAGGTGGTTAAAAATGTTGCCGGATATGACATGACCCGTCTTTTGGCAGGAAGCAATGGAAGCCTTGGAATAATAACCGAAGCCACCTGGAGACTCTTAACAAGGCCTGAACTCTGCAAGGCTTTATCCATGACAGGAAACCTGGATGATTGTTTTGGAGCTGTGCTGGAGCTTATGAATGCCAATCTGTTCCCTGCCTTTGTAACAGCTGTTCCAGAAAATAATATCCAAGAAGATAATGGTCCAGATCAATTCCCAAAACAGTGGAAAATGGTGGTGGGTTTTGAAGGCATGGCCAATGTTGTTGAACACCAGGTGGAACAATGCTCCCTGCTATTTGGTAAACACAAATTAAAGAAATTGGAAACCTGGGATTATCCCTTGATTGACGGGTGTTTTAAAGATATTTTTAATAAAATTGCAATGGCTCCTTATACCTTGAAGCTTTCGACAGCCACTGGAAAGATGTTGGATCTTATCAATGTTATCAATTCTATCGATGGGATCAAGACCCAGACAATAATGTCAGACCGGCTCCTTGATTTTGGATGTGGCAGGATATTCATTGCTCTGGATTCATTGGATAAAGATCAATGGGCTTCATTGACCAATAGGGCCATGTCCTTTGACGGGCATGTGCACCTTGAAAAAGCCCCGGAATCCTTTTGCCGTGAACAGGATGTTTTTGGAGGATTTCCACGGCCGGAATGGGCCATGATGCACAAGATCAAAAAAGCCCTGGATCCCAATTCATTGTTTGCGCCCGGACGTATGCCCGGAAAAAACGAATATGAGGTTTAAAGCCAGATCAAGGAGAGGTATGGGCTATGAATATTTTTGAAGATTACGATGCAATTTCCCAATGTAATAAATGCGGTTTCTGCCAGGAGGCCTGCCCAGTATTTCGTTCAACGGGCCATGAGTCCGGTGTTGCCAGGGGACGACTGGCATTAATGCGTGGCATTATTGAAGATCGTGTTCAATGGACCAAAGAACTGGAAGATCCTTTGTTTAACTGCCTGGGGTGTGGAGCCTGTACTGCCAGCTGCCTGGCTGACGTTCCCACAGCCGACCTGGTCATTAAGGGCAGAGCCCAGTATCTGGAAAAAGTAGGAAGGAAACCCATCCACAAGCTGTTGTTTGAACAGCTGCTTCCCTATCCCAAGAGACTGCACATGGCAGCACGGGCAGCAGCCTTAGGAAAAAATTCAGGTATGTCAAAGGTTGTCAAAGCCCTGGGTCTCCTCAGGATTCTGGGCAGAGATTTTGCCAAGGCTGAAAATATTGTTGAAAAACTTCCCCCCGTCCCCTTTAGAGGGCTTGTCAAGCCAGGTGAATACCCAGGCACGGGAGAAACTCTTCGAATTGGTTATTTTATAGGCTGCGGGGTTGATGTTATCCAGCAGGCAGCCGGGCACGAGAGCTTAAAAATACTGAAAAAAATTGGCAAAACAGTTACTGTTCTTGACAATTGCTGCTGCGGTCTGCCGGCATGGACCTATGGGGATATTGATGCAGCTCAAAAACTGGCATTGAAAAATCTTGAAGCCTTTTCATCCCAATCCTTTGACGTAATTGTCACAGACTGCTCAAGCTGTGCCTCATTTTTAAAGAAATACCCCAAAGTATTTCAAGGCGACGAAAAAAATCAGGACCTTGTCCAGGCCCAGACTCCCCTTGTCCAGGACATGGTGGAATTTATTTTTAAAAATGGATATTCAACTCCACCAAGCAAATCACCCATTGTGGTGACTTATCATGATCCCTGCCATGCCGTTCGTGGACAGGGAATATCCAAGGAAAACCGGGAAATTTTAAAGAATATTCAAGGAGTTGAATTCAGGGAAATGCCCGAAGCTGACTGGTGCTGCGGCGGTGCTGGTTCATACGCATTGACACACTATGATCTTTCCATGAAGGTGCTGGATCGAAAAATGAAAAATGTGGAGTCCACTGAAGCAGATTTTCTGGTAACTTCCTGCCCGGCCTGCATGATTCAATTGTCCCACGGTGTCCGTAGAGCTGGTTTAAAAACAAAGGTCTGTCACATCTCTGAGATTGTTACAGGCGCTAAACCCAAAGAATAAAAAAATCATATAAAAAATATTGTTAAATAAGGTGAAATGAATGAAAAAAAACATGCAGACAATTGATGGAAATACAGCAGCAACCCATGTGGCATACGGGATGAGTGAGGTCAAAGATAGAAAAAGAGGCCCAGGAGCGGTATCAGATCCTGAAAAACATGGCTGAGAATGATGTCTGAAAGATTAAATTCTTTTAATGGACAAAAGATGGATATTCCTATACATAAAGCTTCATGGCAGTATAGGTTTGTCAGAAAACCTTAATGTAAATCAGGTACAAAAAAAACAATAATGGTGAAATAAATGAATCATCCCGATTATCAGCCAATTAAACAAATTAAAGTTTCAACTTTGATTGTTGATCAGATAAAAGCTCACATTATTAAGGGCAATTTAAACCCTGGAGATTCGCTTCCTTCGGAAAGGGAGCTGATGAGTCTCTTTAATGTGAGTCGGTCTTCATTGCGGGAAGCATTGAAAATTCTCGATACCATTGGGTTTGTGGAAATCTCCCAGAGAAAACGGACCCGGGTGAAATCCATTGTACCGAAAGGCTTTATCGAGCCTATTCGCAAGCTTTTAAAAGAGGACATGGACACTGTTCTGGAGGTACATGATGTAAGAAGGTGCCTGGAGTCCTGGAATACCTATTACGCTGCTGAAAGGGCAACAAAAGAGGATATCGAACTTTTGAGGCAAAACCTTGAATCCATGGAAGAAGGTATCTCGAAAAAACAGAGTCTTATAGATGATGATGCAGCATTTCACCTTGCAATATCCAGTGCAGCCCACAATAAAATTCAGACCCATTTAATGTATTCCATATATGCTCTTATCCAGAGTACAGTTGGCATCTGTTATGAGACTAATGAAAGCTGGGATATATTGGAGGAGCATCGGGCCATATACCAGGCCATCAAAGATAAAAACCCTGAGCTTGCCCGTGAAAAAATGTACATTCACCTGGATAAGGTTCTAGCTCGAATCCATTATTTTTTTGAAAAAAAAGCTTAGCTATTTTATTGTAAGATAAATAAAAGCAGGAAAGGCCGAATATGTATCTTCAGGTTCTGAAGATCTTTATCGATATTGTCACACCCGTATTTTTTCTGATCCTTCTGGGGTATTATGCCGGCCCCCGCCTGGGACTGGATGCCAGAACATTGTCCAGGACAGCCTATTTTCTTCTGGTACCCTGTTTTGCGTTTGATATCATCAGCAAGGTAGATATTGATATTGCAGTGGCGGGCCAGATGATCCTGTATACTACATTGACCCATATATTAGTGGCAGTGGCTGCTTTTATCCTGGCTAAACTCCTGAAACGTTCCAGGGAAGTGACAGCTGCCTTTGTTATTATTGCCACCTTCGGGAATGTGGGAAATCTGGGACTCTCCCTTATTGATTTCAGGCTGGGCCAGGCTGCCCAGACGTCTGCCACCATCTATTTCATAACTATTATGATGCTGTCCTTTGTGATTTGTGTGGGGATTTCAAGCTGGACCCGGGGAACGGGTTTGTCAGCTGTGTTGTCTGTATTTAAAACACCGGCCCTGATTGCCATGGTGCCGGCCATGTTTTTCTACGGCACTGATTTTGAGCCTCCCCTGTTTTTATCCAGGATCACAGGACTTTTAGGCAGGGCTATGATCCCCGTGATGCTGGTAACCCTGGGGGTTCAATTATCAAGCCTGGCTAAATTCAATTTCAGCCTTGATGTAGTCATAGCTTCTTGTCTGCGGCTTATAGCAGCCCCTCTTATTGCCTTTGGATTGAGCTTTGTTTTTTCTCTGTCTGGCATGGAAATTCGTTCCGGAATTCTCCAGGCCGGCATGCCTGTGGCAGTTCTGGGATCCATTATTGCCATTGAATATAATATCATGCCAAAATTTGTTACCACAGCCGTATTATTCACTACAATGCTAAGCCTTGTGACATTGACCATTCTACTTTATATGGTATAACTATGGATAATCTTATACCAGGTTAAGCTTTGTGGCCCAGGGATAAAACTATTTTTTATAGGGAACACAGAATGGAAAAAAATAATTTAATCCAGATCATGACAGAAAAGGCTGTTGCAGTTGGAACCATTGTCCATGAAATATCTTCGGTTTCCGACGCTCTTCAGTACGCTGTCGACCTGAACAAAGAGAAAAATTTAAAAACTCTGGCATGCCCAGGTCTGGATTCAGAAGACCAGGACAGGCTGAGGGATCTGTGTAAATCCTCAGGCATGGATCTCTTGGAAGAACCCTTACGAAATCATGCCTCATCCCTGGATACTTCATTAACCTGGGTTGATTACGGCATTGCTGACACAGGTACCCTGATGCTGTCTTCTGACTCTGAAGAAATCCGCATCGCCACCATGCTGGCACAAATCCATATTGCCATGCTGCCCGTATCAAAAATAAAGCTTAACACAGGATCTATTGAAGCTGCGCTCAATGATATCCTGAAAAAGGATTCTGCCTCCTACACTGCATTTATTACGGGCCCCAGCCGGACGGCTGATATTGAACGGGTGCTGGCCATTGGAGTCCACGGCCCTGTTGAGCTTCATCTACTATTGATAAAGGATATGCAGCCATGATCAAAACTGCCCAGGATATGAAGTCCTATAAAAAAAAGATTCGCCAGGCCCTTGGTGATTCATTTTTACGTTCTGCCCTGGATGAGTTCAACACAGCCTATCGTGAAAACCGTCCGAATGTTTACAAGGATATTGATTTTAACAGTCTCAGGGATATCATTGCAGAAAATAAGGACAGCCTGATCCCTTTTCTTGAAGTCTTGTTTGAAGAATTCAAGCTCAATGCCGAAAAGGCCGGTGCCATAGTCCACAGGGCAAAGGATGCCCAGGAGGCCAATGAGATCATTGCCCGGATCGCTAAAGAAAACAAGGTTAAAAAGATCATTAAATCCAAATCCATGACTGCAGAAGAAACCTTTTTAAATGACCATCTTGAAAAACAAGGATTTATTGTCACTGAGACCGATCTTGGAGAATGGATCATCCAGCTTAAACATGAAGGCCCCTCCCACATGGTCATGCCGGCCATACATCTTTCCAGGTACCAGGTTGGAGAGCTGTTTGAAAAACAAACAGATTTAAAGGTTGATGCGCAAAATATTGACAAGCTGGTTAAGGTGGCAAGGCGCGAGCTTCGCCCCAGATTCCTTGAAGCAGACATGGGAATTACGGGCGCTAATTTTGCCATTGCAGATTCCGGCACCCTGGGGATGGTCACCAATGAGGGTAATATGCGCCTTACCACTACGCTTCCCAGGGTTCATGTGGCCCTGGTGGGATTTGATAAACTTGTTTCAGACCTTGGTTCTGCCCTGCGCATTTTAAAACTTTTGCCCAAGAATGCAACGGGCCAGGCCATAACCTCCTATGTGACCTGGATCAAAGGGGCCAACCAAAGTTTGAATACTCCTTCCGGGAAAAAAGAGATGCATGTTGTTTTCCTGGACAATGGCCGGCTTTCCCTTTCCAAAGACCCCGTGTTTTGCACAAGTCTTCGGTGTATCCGGTGCGGGGCCTGCGCCAATGTCTGCCCCATCTACTCAAAAGTGGGCGGGCACAGATATGGCCATGTCTATATTGGCGCCATTGGCCTGATTTTAACCTTATTCTTCCATGGTAAAGAGAATGACAGGGCCATCGTGAGAAATTGTATAAACTGCCAGGCCTGCAAGGAAGTCTGCCCCGTGAGCATAGATCTTCCCCATCTCATCAAAAAGACCTATGCAAGGGTGATCAAAGAAGAAGGCAAAGCCCCGGTTAAAAATTTTCTCCTGGCAAAGGTGATGAAGAATAGAAAGCTGTTTCATTTTATTTTGCGATCAGCCTATCTGGCACAGCAGCCCCTTTCCAAGGGCAGGCCTTTGATACGTCATCTGCCCTCTTTTCTGGAGAAAGACCATGGATTCAGGAGTCTGCCCACCATTGCCAAAACCCCGTTAAGGGATCTTTGGCAAACCCTTAGCCCCAAACTGGAAAACCCTTCACTTAGAATCGCTCTTTTTGCCGGATGTGCCATGGATTTTATTTATCCTGATCATGGAAAGGACCTCTTAAAACTGCTGAAAAAGGCCAATATCCAGGTGGATTTCCCTTTGGATCAGACCTGCTGCGGCCTGCCTGCCATGATGGCGGCAGAAGAAAAAACAGCCAAAGCGATAGCTGTTCGGAACATCCAGGCCTTTAGCGCAGAACAATATGATTATATTCTGACCCTGTGCGCCTCATGTGCCTCCCATCTGACCCACAATTATGAAAAGATTTTCGGGGAAGCTAAAGAACCTGCCATGGATCTTAAATTATTTACAGATAAGATTATCGATTTCTCATCCTTTATGGATAAGGTATATAAGTTTCCCCAGGCCAGTCAGAATATTAATAAACAAGTAACCTATCATGCCCCCTGCCATTTGTGCCGGGGACTTCATGTGACAGATGAACCCAGAGCCCTGATTCAAAAGGCCGGATATACCTATGTCCCCTCAAAGGATGAAGATGTCTGCTGTGGATTCGGCGGTTCCTATTCCGTGGATTTTCCTGAAATATCTTCAGAAATTCTTAAAAAAAAGCTGGATAATGTTGAGGCATCAGGAGCAGACATACTGGTAACAGACTGCCCTGGCTGCGTCATGCAGTTGAAAGGCGGCCTTGACAAGCGGCAAAGCCCTGTCAAAGTGCTCCATCTTGTTGAGCTGCTGGCCAAAAAAAGAATACCGACATTCCCTTAAAAGTTCAAAAAGCATCCGTAAAACTTGACTTGAACAAGGAACAAACAAAAGCGCTTGCAAGACTTGAACAGGTATCTGACAAGGTTTTTCACGACGTCACCCAAAAAGGTTCCATCCCGTTTAAAGATCAGAACAATCATCTTTTGCCTAAGCTTGAGCTAAATGAGTTCAGCGCGAGAGAAATCCAGGCATTTGCAGAAGATATAGAAAAAACAAATTTAAAAAATCAACAAAAAATAGACACTGCTCAACGCGAATTTTTCACACAGGTTCGGAGATCCCTGGCCCTTGATTAAAACCCTGATAAAATCAATATTTAATTTGTGTCCCTGATAAAGATTTCACACAGAGATCTTTCCGAATAGCAGGGGGGTTTAATAAAGGGATCTTAAGAATACTATTTGAATGGTTGAATATTTGAAAAGTTATGAATTGTTACAAGTGTGTTTGAGTTTCCGGCTTGCAACATAACGCCAACTAAATTTAATGTCCCACCTTGGGATGAAAAAATAAAAGGCACAATATATAGTGGTTGATTGTTTTTGAATAAAAAAGAGGACTAACAGAGGATAGTCCGGGGGATTTATTTTCTCTTGAAAATCAAGTTCAATATCCAGCCTTGGAAGTCTCAAACGTTCTGATAATGCTAACAAATTCAAATTTTCAGCTCTATATATTGAGTTGAATCTGGGGAAATGGGTTTGATTAAGATTGTCAGAAAATATAATTGAACACCAGCATCACCCGCCGCTACGTTCTGGGCAAGTCGGATGTATACATTTGTTAGTTTAACTCGGATTCAATTTTTTATGTTTAAAAAACTCTTCAAAACATATGTTGTTTGCATTATTAATAATCATCTTTTGTAATGTTGAAACAACCAATTGATAGCCATTATCAAGCACTTTGAAATACTCAATTTGCATTTTGCTTATTGGTTCTCCAATATCGTCAATGAGAGGATGTGGAACAGGCATTTCACCGTGAACAAACATATTCCTCCATTTATATATTGAATCAATAAGATTTTTTACATTCTTTTTTTTCTCTATTGAGT
>JAQICW010000210.1 GCA_027858355.1 Desulfobacula sp. | reverse complement strand
TTGAAGTTGGCTTCCCGCTTAGATGCTTTCAGCGGTTATCCATACCCAACTTAGCTACCCAGCAATGCCGCTGGCGCGACAACTGGAACACCATTGGTTGGTCCATTCCGGTCCTCTCGCCAATCATATAAAAATGGGGAACAGATCTCCTCAACCAAATCATACCAAATTTTATAAACAGGCGGCCTACGCCCACGAAAGATAGGGACCAAACTGTCTCACGACCCCTTTAAAAATCGGGCAAACCCAGCTCACGTATCACTGCATCGGCGAACAGCTAAGCCCTTGGGGCCTGCTCCAGCCCCAGGATGTGATATGCCGACATCGAGGTGTCAAACCACCCCGCCGATATGAACTCTTGGCGGCGATAAGCTTGATATTGTCCGCCCACTTTACAATAAACTTATTCTCAAATTATGTTTCCCCGGCGGCCTGATAATAAAAAAATCCCCAATACCATATGCTGTGATTTGATATTTTTAAAAAAATGTGGACTAACAGGGAAAGTCCACAGTAATTATTGAATTCTGAAAATCCAAAAATATTGCCGGAAAAACTCATCTAAACTTTTTATATTATTCGATTTTTGAGGAACCCTCTTCAAGGCGGTAATTATATTATTTAGATTATTATGGAAAAAGATTTTAGATGAAGGTTGTCAGATAAATAAGTTGATTTTTGAATTGCCTATCGCTTAACCGGTCGAACAGGTTATACGAGAACTATTAAGTAAGAAGTTAATAATTTTCAATTTAACAACAACATTTAAAACTCCGAACAAGCTATTCCAATCCGCAGTTCAAACGATAGTTATAGGGCTTCTCCAATGTTCACAGCCAGTTAATGCAAAGAATTCGGCACTAGGATACTCATGGATATCCGAAATGTAGCTTGCTGGTAACGGTTGGTTAATATAACCCTCGGCCTCTATAGCATTGTCTATTTTGTAACCTTTATGTTTCAAGTAACTACGAATAAAATTTTCACACGGTAATCTATTGTCTGGCATATATTGCATTGGAACTGATGCTTGGATTACACAGGAAACCCCAATTTGAAGCAGTAAGGTTCCTGTTGTTTGATTTCCTTCATGTGAATTGTATAGTGCTTCCCCACCCCAAGATCTAAAGAAACGACCAATACCGGATTCACCTTCAATGTTAGGCTCAAAAAAACAAAACCAAAGCATATTGGCTCGATCTGTTTCCCCGCTCTGATTGTTATTTTTTAGGCTCATCGCAACGAGTTCATCTATAACACCTATCTTTTGTAGACTATCAATTCTCGCCGATAAGGTATTTTGATTCTGAAGCTGCATTCCCTCAGATTTAACCGCTGAGATTTCTTCTCTGGTTAGCTTAGTACAGTGATAACCAAGCAACGAGAAACCCTTTAAAACATTCCTAAAAGAGTAGATTAACTGATCGTATTGAGAAGGAGATGATTGCCCTTGTCCTTCGCATTCCCAACCAATAAAATCATGATAATTGTTATCTAAAAATTGGCGTACCTCTTTAGGCCAAGTTTCCATTGATCCAATAAGAATTGAAATAGCTTACCTCCTATGTTTTTCGCTTAATATCAATGTGCTCATAGCCTATAAACAATGTGTTTACCAGTTTTTTTCTGCCCTTCATTCAGTTCTAACAAACAAGATAACACCTCATCGGCTACCAAAAATACATGGAGATTACAACGGTATTCTTTTAAAAATTTTGATCCCTAACATGATAAACAGACGCCGTACATACCCACTATAAAAAATTAGTTTTATGGAAAAATAACATTCCGGTCTAAAAATTCTCTACAGGGAGGTTAATACATAAATTAGTTTATTTTGGATTTTTGGGAAAATAAAAAATACTGGTGCCACAAGTTGTGCCTGGATTGTTTTCGAAAAAAATCAGGAATAACAGATAGTCTGGGGGAGATTTTTGAATTCCGAAAGCCATACCTGTAACCAGAGCTGAACCAATGATGAGGCGAGGCCAATTTAGTTGGCAAATTGAATTTAAAAACAACGTCAATTACAATAAAGGAGGAGGAAGAGAACATGGTCATTAAAACTAAAAGTAGCAGTAGCAGTAAAAAACAATCAGAATCTACTGGTTCAAAATCATTTATAATTATTAAAAAAACCGGCCAAGATAATTGATGCAATACGAACGGACAAAGTAATTGACACTTGATATTTAGCCTTAATTCAGTCAATAAAGGTATTAAAGAAACTGGAAGGGTGTTTTTTAATTATATTATCTATTTTTGGGGGACCAATGGTCGAAAAAATTAGTCTTAATGATATTTACGATAAAAACATTAACTTCTTGATAGGCTCAGGAGCGTCATTCGGGCTTTTTCCAACATTGGCTCTCAAAATAAAGGATGAACAAGGAAAAGAACAAACAGTCGAAACATTAGCAACACGCTTTGGTCAAAAGCAAGAAGGCCCACTCTATACTCTATTATTCATGCATTATTACAAAACGTGTATCGAACCAGCAATGTTATTCGATTTAGAGATAGCTAAAGCAGATAGCAGTCAGAAAATAGTAGTCGAAAACTATAGGAAATTTATAGAGACCATACTAATCATTTTGGAACGTCGAAAGGATTTTGAGAAAAGCTGTAATATATTTACTACCAACTATGATGGATGTTTCGTTCATGTCGCTGATGAACTAATACGACGTGGACATGTTGATTTCGTAGTTAATGATGGTGCTAGGGGGTTCAGTCGACGCTATCTTCAGGCGAAAAACTTCAATAGTTTTGTATGCCAAACCGGTATCTTTGAGCGCCATCATACGGATGTACCACAGATAAATCTCATTCATGTTCATGGATCAGTTTACTGGTATAAGGATGTTGAAAGTATCCGCGTTGATTATTCGACAAAAAATGAAAATCGGATAATACAAGCAGATATATTTCAAAATATGAAGGGCTTTTCAGAGCTATTGTTAAGTGAGAACAAGACTATTGATGATTTTTCAGAATACAAACTAAGTGATATCGAAAAAGGGATGTTTTGGGAAAGTTATAATAATCTTCCAATAGTTAATCCCACCAAATGGAAATTTCACGAAACAGTATTTGAAGAACACTACTACCAAATGTTACGGCTTTTAAGCTATGAACTTGAAAAGCCAAACTCTGTGTTCATTACTTTTGGCTTCTCCTTTTCGGACGAACATATTTTAAACCTAGTTAAAAGGTCTCTTTCTAATCCAACATTACAACTCTTCGTGTGTTGTTTCAATGAGTTAGAACTATCGATCATGCAGGAATATTTCAAGATTTATAAAAATGTGGAGTATATAATCGTTGATGGTAATCTTGATTTTAATGCGTTTAACGAAGGAGTGTTCACAATTGCTCCCAAAGCCAAGGAGCCTATTGCTCATGAAGTAGAGGTGCCTGCGTGACAATTAGGATCGGTGAGGTTATCGCTGTAAATGGTGTCAACGTGACCATCAAGATATTTGAAGAATCGAGTAAAGACACCCTTTATTACGATGGTCAAAAATATAAAGGTGTCTCAATAAGAGAATATATATTTATTCAACGTGGGTTTAGAGATATTGTTTGTATTATTGAGGGAGAATACCTTGATGAGAACAGATTTGAAGAAGAGAGAAACAAAACATATTATATTCGAAAAGTACAAGCTAAGCCTATCGGGTATTTTGAGCATGATCAATTTAATGAAGGAATAAAATTCCTTCCCATGATTAAAGACTTCGCTTTTCTTCTTCAGGAGGAGAAAATATCTAAAATCTATAGTCGAGGCCATATTGAGGGCTTTGTTATCGGAAAAATGCTTAAGGAAGAGATTCCAATCTCTCTTCCGTGGCAAAAACTTTTTAACAGCCACATTGGTATTTTTGGAAATACAGGTAGTGGAAAATCAAACACTTTAGCCAAACTGTATACTGTACTCTTCGAACAAAAACTGAATGCCGTTGGCAATAAAAGTAAATTCGTTATTATTGATTTCAATGGAGAATATACTGCTGACCAGTTGGTGTCTGGTAAGCATAAAACAACTTTGCGTCTAAATACTCAAACCACAGGGGAAGATAAGTTTCCCTTGTATGAAGATGAGTTTTGGAACTCTGAGACTCTTAGTCTCCTTTTCCAAGCAACTACCAACACTCAGCGCCCATTTTTAAACCGCATCATCAATGGAAGAAAGAAGTTTGTAGATAGACCGAATAGCCTTTTGAACTATATTAAAGGAACATTTAAAGCAGTCTTTTCTGCCGCTTCTCCTAAAGCAGATACGCTAGATTTACTTAGAAATGTCGTGAAGATCTTAAGTGCAAATGTTCTCAGTGATATGCTCAAGGAAATCAAATGGATGGGTGGAAAAAACAATACTTTTGTTAGATCTGGTTTGTATTTCAACGCTGATGGCGTTGCATATGACGCAATTTTGAGAACTGAGGTAGATAAGATAGCGACTGATAAGTTAGATTCATTTGATGAGTTGGTTATCAGATCTAACTTACAATTGATTAGAGATCTGATTTATGGATATGTCCAATTTGAACATATTCAACCGTTGTTAAAAAGAATCGAGTCTTCGTTATTGAATTTAAGAAAAGTAGTCAGTATTGAAAATCATCGAAGTGAAGGCAAGTTATTGTCAGTTATTTCTTTAAGAAAATGCAATCAAGAGATTAAAAAAGTATTACCTTTATTGATTGCAAAACATTTTTATCATCTGCATAAACGCGATGTAAAAAACCCAATCAATAAAACGATGCACTTGATCATTGATGAAGCACATAATATTCTTTCTCAGCAGTCCTCAAGAGAACATGAAAGTTGGAAGGATTACAGATTGGAACTATTTGAGGAGATAATTAAAGAGGGTCGTAAGTTTGGAATGTTTATTACCCTTTCAAGCCAAAGGCCAGCAGATATTTCCCCCACCATTATTTCGCAACTTCATAATTTCTTTATTCATCGATTAGTGAATGATCGAGATTTGTTCCTTGTAGATAATACAATTAGCACTTTGGACAGTCTTTCCAGAAGTTTAATTCCAAACTTATCGAAAGGTAGTTGTATTGTAACAGGAACGTCGTTTGATTTACCAATGGTATTGCAAGTAGACCGATTGGAAAAAACAAAGCGGCCAGATAGTGAGGATGTTGATATAGGAGCATTGTGGACTTTAGATTAGGCACTCGAAATTAAATAGGCCTCCAAATGTTAAAACCGAGAATTATCTATTTTTTTCTCCTCCAACGCTGGATTCAAAAGAACGGACTATTATTAACAGTCGTTACAATTCTTTGGCTGATTTTACGTACTCCCTATCTGCCGCCAATTTCAGAGCTCCTGACATCTGTGACTTTGTAATGCAACATACGCTGTTACAAAAAGGTGTTTTTAACAAGGTTGCGGGCATAAAACCCTTAAAAAACGGGACTTGTGAGCATAACTGCCCTGAATTATGTTGCATTCCATTTTACGGCATGAATTTTTCAAAACCATTGATAATCTGCCCTTTTGACATATGATGTCAGGAGTCCTGAATTTATGTCAGCATTGATATTCAAACTTTGACATAATTCATGTTCTCGATATTACAAAATCATCCACACAACAAGTATTCAGCCACACCTTCAACCCATGAACATCCAGGTTTGCAGGATCAAGCCATTCTCCATATGCTTTAGGCTTCAAAACACAAGGCATCCGGTCATGAACATCCCTGACCTCTCCCACTGCATCTTTGGTGATAATGGCACAGCCGGGATAATCTTTCTGCCATGTATCCCATAACCCTGCAAATGCAAACGGGGCTTTGTCTGGTACCTGAAAATAATATTTGGTCTTTCTGTTGCTCTTGTCAGGATCGGATTTCCATTCATAGTATCCATCCCCGATAATAAGACACCGCCGTTTCCTAAACGACCCCCTGAAGCTGGGCTTCAGGTCCAGGGTCTCCATCCTGGCATTGATATGACCGGTTCCTTTCTTTTCTTTGGCCCAAGACGGTATCAGGTCAGGCCCCAATTCAAATTGCCCAGGCGCATTTTGGATTCATGCATGATGATTGCCAGCACCTGCTGGGAAGGGAACACTTCCGGCCTGGGCTCCAGTTCACAGGTAATGACATCAACAGGGAAATGCTGCTGGATCTGCTCCAGTGTTATGTTCTGTGAGAATCTGCCGCACATAGGTTCGGACCTTTCACTGCTGATCTTTTTTCAGCTGACTCTTCTCCTTCAAGCCAGAGGACGTTGATGTCATTTTTGCCAGAAAAATTGCTGATATTGAACAAACAGGCAAAACATTCTGACTCATGAGATCGCCAAAAGCACGTCCAATTCAAGTGGAGATACTTATCTCTCACGGTTATCCGCCACTGGTCATGTGAGAGAAATGGCTTTTTCCGGACAGATTTCCTGGCAGCAGAAACAGGTGATACAAAGCGTTTCATCTACTACCGGAACGGTATCGGTCATGGACAGGGCAGATACCGGGCATTGATCCACGCAGGCCCCGCAAGCCGTGCACCGTTCAGGATCGGCCTTAGGCCGGACCTTTAGCCGGGCTTCCATGAACTCCTGGATCTGCGTATTCCCAGCAATGGCTTCCCCGCCCAGGGGAGGCAGTTTGAAACCGGGAATTACCTTAAGCTCGCCGTCAATGCGGACCTGGTCCGCATCAAACTTTCCAAGCCCCATGTCCCTTGCCTTCCGCAAAAATTTCAATGCCCCGGGATCGAGCCCCATCATCCGGGCGACAGTGCCGTCCAGGGCAACGGCATTGTCCGATGCGAGAACCAGGCCGATTTCCCTTAAATCCGGTGAAGCCGGACCGTTGCCCTCCATTCCCACCACGGCATCCATGATGAACAGGTCCGGAACCCGGAGACGGAACACTTCCACGATCACCTCATGGAACCGTTCCGGAGTTCCGGCAATCCGGTGCAGATTGGCTTTCTGGGCGCCGGGAAGGAATCCGTAGCTGTTCTTGATGGCTCCTGTCATCACGGTCAATCCATGGGTCTTGAACTTGGGCAGACTGATCACGACATCGGCCTCCAGGATCTCTTTGGAAACCCCGACTTTCGGTATAAATTCCGGGTTAAAGACCACCGGTACCGGGGAATTGCCAAGGTTTCGGTAGTACCCTTTGGCCGCTTCCATCAGGCCGGTTTTCTCAAAGCTGTTTTCATTATCACCATAGTTGAACATCCCGGGATTATCACCCACGATAATCTGTTCCGGGGACAGGCTTTCAACCTTTTCCACTACAGCTTTAAGAACAGCCGGATGGGTCACGACATGCTCCCGGGCTTCCGAGAGACGGAGCACATTGGGTTTGATCACCACCTTTTTCCCCGTGATCTCAATGGGAAACAGTTCAAACGATTTCTCAACGGCTTTGCGGCAGGTTTCGTAAGTGGCGGGATGAATCATGACATGATGCATGTGGGTTTCCTTTTTGGGTTAGGGTTGAAATGTTCACAAGCTTTGGTCCAATACCGGATTCACACGGAAGCATCTTCAAGTGGAGCAACGATGTTCCGGATCTGACTGGATTCTACGGCTTCAATGAATTCCAGGCCCATCTGCCGGCTTTCCGGACGGTTTCTTTCCAGCAGGCCACCTGTCCCCTTCATTTGAATTGGTAAAAAATATTTGCAGTCCGGATAATGCCCTCGTCCCGAATTTCAATGGCCTTACGGCTGGCACGGATGAAAATGCTGTCAAACATGGCTTAATAAATACCAGACCCCGAAAGAGAATTCAATCTGCCGTCCCTGAGTGAATCGTCATTCTTTGCCTTTTTATTTCCTGAGTGACACCCAGCCGAAGACCCGCCCGAAAACCAGGGGCAAAAACACGGTCCGAATACCAGCGTACCTATAATAAAGCCAAGCCGGACTGCGAATAAAAAGGATTCTCTGGCCCTGATAGGCCACAGTGTTCGCAAACCAGATCGACCCGAAAAAAATAGGAAAGCATGATAAAAAAGCCGCATGAAGGTCGCTATTAAGCCATTGCAGGCCATGATGCCAACCGATTTTTGAAGTGCTTTATCATATCATCCCTTTTTATGCTGGACGATTAACAGGCAAGTCACAAGATTTTACCAGGGCGGCCAAAGACTACGCATCAACGCCCATGGCATTTTTTATACTTTTTGTTGCTGCCGCACCAGCAGGGATCATTACGTCCGAATACCAAAGGTTGCATAAACTCACCATCCAGATAATACCATTTACCGTTTTCATGGATAAATCTTGATCTTTCATGCAGCTGGCCGATCTCCGTGTTTTGGTAAAAGGCGGCAAACTCAACATAACCGATATGCGGATCCTCCGGATCTATTTCTGTTTTCAAGATCTTCAAACCAAGCCATTGGGTCTCATGGATTGTTTTTATTAACAGATCCCGTTCATTGGCCTGCCGCCTGGAAGGGTGATGTGTTGAAATCAGATACTCAATGTCTTTGATACAAAAGGCTGAGTACCTGGATCTCATCAGCTGTTCTGGTGTTTCCGGTTTTGATGTTCCGGTCAAAAAAAGCGGGCAGCAGTCTTTATAATTTTTTTGGCTTCCGCAATAGCAATTCGGTTCGTTCATTGTTTGTTTGCCGGTAAGTTCCTATCTGCTGTTGATGTCATGGATTTTTTTATCATACATGGGCTGAATAAAGAAGGTCTTACGTCCCGTTATCTAAACAGATTTAAAGGGCCAGCAGTTTTGTACTGGAACACGATCAGGACCATGTGTTCATATTCTCCTTGCACAAATACTGAAACCATGAAAATGTTTGGACATATGGTCAGATAACATCGAGATATACATGATGAACAGAACTGTACAATCTCTTGTTCCCGCCGCTGCGCGGCGGGAACGGCCCGGGTCAGCCGCCCTTGCGAAGTTGCCGCTTGGGCGGGAACAATCCGGTTCCATCCGACTATCGCGGCTGACCCGGGCCGTTAGACCCACAGAGGCTACCTTCGTGATAGCAGAGCATGATGGCAGTAGAAGGAGGCAAGTATGAACTTTTGGCAACTCTATGGCGAAGCTGCTAAGACTTCGTTTGGATTTTTCTGGAAATCCGGCTGGGCTTTCATATTGGGTTACTGGGTTAGTGCAATGATCCAGGCGTTCGTTCCGAAGGGTCGATTGACGCCCTACATGGGAAAGGCTAACTTCACCAGTGTATCGCTCGCAACGCTCTTTGGCGCGGCTTCCTCATCTTGTTCGCTTGGTGCGCTTACGGCTGCCCGCTCACTGGTGCTCAAGGGCGTCAACTTCGTGGCGGCGGTTGCTTTCATGTTTGCTTCAACCAATCTGGTCATTGAACTCGGAATTCTCATCCTGATCTTTCTGGGGTGGCAGTTCCTGGCCGCAGAGGTTATCGGCGGGCTGATTCTCATCGGCATCATCAGCGTTCTCATCAAACTGACCTACCCGAAACGCTGGGTCAAAAAAGTTCGCGAGAGGGTGGAAAATCAGGCTGGCGACGAGGAGTCGGACTTTGACTGGCGTCGCCGGATCCGTAGCCGTGAAGGCTGGAACCTCGTGGGCCACAGCTTCGTCTCGGACTGGAAAATGGTCTGGGAGGAGATACTCATTGGCTTCACTGTCGCCGGATTCGTGGCGGTGCTGGTGCCGACCGGGGTATGGGAAAGTATCTTCCTGAACGGTGCGCACGGCGATCTGCCGGACTGGTTGATCGCGCTTGAGAATGCAGCAATAGCACCGTTTGTTGCGGCTATGACTTTCATCGGATCGATGGGCAACATTCCCATTGCCACGGTGCTGAACGCCAATGGCGTGTTGTTTGCCGGCATCATAGGCTTCATTTATTCGGATCTGATGAAGCCGCCACTGGTGGTGATCAATGCCAAGTACTACGGTTGGCGGGTAGCGCTCTACATCGCCGCTGTGATGTATGTGAGCATCGTTGCAACGGCGTTGATCCTGAATTACCTGTTCGAGGCGCTCGGCATTACCCCCGAAAGCGGCCGTAAGGTCGCTGATGTCGCTCAGTTTTCCTTTGACTATACCTTCTATATGAACGTCGTGTTTCTTGCCGTGGCAGCAGGTCTTTTTTGGCTGCACCGGCGGCACCACCGCGAGGCACACATGGATCACAAGATGAATATGAAAGGAGGTATCGGTCCGAAGCGGATCATTGCATTGTTGTTTCTGACAGTATTGCTTGTCGGCTTGGCCGTGTTTCTTGTTACTAATAGTTGAGAATGCACTTGGGTCTAACGTCACCCATAAACCGCGCTGCTTTTCAGCGTCGGTTTGATGGGTTTGTTATGTTTCATTGACGTTTCTCGCGCAGCAATATAATTCCGTTACTTATACTGCATTTCAGTGCAAGAACTGATGCGAGACCTGTCCTCAGGACGTTCCAAAACAACCCGAAAAGCATCCATGTTATGACTAAAAAACGCATAGGAAGAACCCCAAAGATAGAGCCGAAAAGTTCGGTAAAGCCTTTCCCCCCAGCGTTTAACTATTTTCTCACGTGATGATTTCAGATTTTTTGCCCACTCCCGACATGTTAGATAATAACTATGGCGATCATTGAAAATACTATTCACCTCGAAATTTGTGTCTGCGACTTGAGTCAGAAATTCATGCAGACAAAAGTATCGATGATTTCCTGGAAACACGTAGCGAGATATAAAAGCGGGTTTGGAATATTTTCTTTTATAAGAGCTAGCGTCAAGATATATCTTGCCGCCAGGTCGCAACAAACGCTCGAACTGTTTTAGTACAGAAGTGTAATTAGGAAGGTGTTCCATTACGCCAAGTATAACGATAGCATCATAGGGTCTGGATGATTCGTACTCATAAAAATCCCCGAATTTTACTTTGCAGGGTAATTGAAGCCGGTGAATAAGATCGTTAAGATATTCTTCAGACTCCTTGGCGAGTGTAAGGGCTGTTACATGGATTCCCTGTTTCCCGGCGTGCTCGACAAATGTTCCCCAGCCTCCGCCAACATCCAGCACGCGGTCACCCGCTTTAAGACCACAGCTTTTAACCACAAAATCCAATTTCCGTTTTTGGGCAGTTTCCAGTAATTCATCGTCATGTTCAAATAAAGCCTGTGAATAACAACGGCTTGGATCCATAAAACTGAGAAAAAAGTCATTATCATATTCATAGTGATTTGATATTGCGTGTCTATTCGTTCGCAGCTGCCCAACAAGCAATGGCAAAACTCGCCACCAAACATAGTAGAGCGGATGTATATCTCGCAAGGATTCGCGGCAACTCACAAAACCCCACATATCACCTTCCACATCCAAATCACCATTTATGTACGCTTCAGCAATGCGAAACTCATCAAAGCGCATAAAAGCCGATAAAACGCTCTCATCGTTGACTTTAACAGTGAATGAGGGATCGTTGTCCCCAAACTTCCAGTCACGTCCGTTGGGCAACTGAACCTTAAAAGAGATCCCTTTTAATCGATTTCTAATTTGCTGGACTAGTATGCTTTCGTTCATATGTAATCCTTAAATACATAACGGCCCGGGTCAGCCGCGAAAGTCGGATGGAACCGGATTGTTCCCGCCCAAGCGGCAACTTCGCAAGGGCGGCTGACCCGGGCCGTTCCCGCCGCGCAGCGGCGGGAACGAATTAATGTGTGGTTCCGTCCATCTTGTATATTTGAATGATATCTGACCATATAACCCAGAATTGGAATTTTTTATATCAATCATGACAATATCCAAATATCAACCATTTTGCAACAATCATCCCTGAACAAATCGACCATATCAGGTTTTGAATAGTAATGGTATCCACAATTTATCGGGGCCATGAATAATCATGCAGTGGATAATCTGTACGTAACAAAATGACATTTGACTAAGGACCTCAAATGAAATAAATTGAGCAGAAATAGCGCAGGATTTTGGTTCATCTACAAGGCGCATCAAATGTTTAATAGTATACGTATTAGGCCTTTGGTGCAACGCAGTAGATGGG
>JAQICW010000209.1 GCA_027858355.1 Desulfobacula sp. | reverse complement strand
AAATATAACGTTAACCAGGTAATGCCTTTTCTACTCCTGATGCCGGTGTCATCAATCATTGGTGCGGTTCTATTTTTGGGTGACATCTTGAAAAACCTTGTCAGATACCTGTTCAAGTCTTGCAAGCGCTTTTGTCTGCGCCTTGTTCAGGCTGTGTTTTACAGATGCTTTTTGAACATTTGAGGGAATGTCGATTAATAAAATCAGATCATGCGCCAAAAAAGACCGCCATTTCAAGGGTTTCGGGAGATTTTTGAAAATAGACTCTACCTGTTGCACAAATTTGTGCAACAATGCCTCCGCTTCTTTGGAAACATGGGAGCCTCTATCCTTGCTAACCCTTATAGAATGCAGCTTTGACAGCAATTTATGCACCCTTTCAAGGGGTGTTTTACCTACCGTCAAGTACCAGGGATCTTTGCCCATTTCCACATCAATGATTTCAATGGTCGCTTCAATGGATTCTATGGCGGATAAATCCTGTCTTAAAAGGTTTACAGCAGCGCTTATCCTTCTTGCCTGAAGATCGTCTACATCTGCGATCTTTGCCTGAATCATCTTCATTTCAGTGTACTCTTTAATGGCTCTGAGTCTTCGCTCTCCTGCAATCAGTTGAAACCGGCCTTTTTTTTGCGGACAAAGGATAATGGGTTCGATTAATCCATCCTTCAGAATACTTGCGGCAAGTTCTCTTAAACTGCCTTCATCAAAGTATTTGCGGTGTTGATAGGGCGAAGGGTCAATCTTTTTAATGTCTATCATACTGAACGAAAAAGAATAATTTTTATTGTCTGTCATGGGCATGATCCAATATCCATCAGAAAAAAATTGAAAAATCTTATCGCACGGGTTTAAAAGTATAGATGTTTATAAAAAATATTTTCAGAAAAGTAAAATAAATATGACACAAAGGGGTATTCCCTTCAACTATTAAGCTGCCATGACCTGTTTGGTCAAATATGAAAAGCCCGGACTGGTGGATGGAGCGCTCGGTAATTTGTCGAATTTGACTCCTGACAGATAATACCAAAAGTGCACGCTAATATTTAAATCTAAACCAGATTTTTTTGCGTTGGATAGTTTTTTGATGTAAGGTGTTTATGAGTGGTGCATCAATGGTTTTTAAGGTAATCGAGTAATTTATTATGCTGTTCGTAATAGCACACCTCTTTATTGGAGTTCAGTATGCCTGAAATAAGTCGGTTTTATGGTATTAGTAGCCATGTTTTTCGATGACCATAATCCACCTCATTTTCATGCTCGATATGGTGGGGAAAAGTTGTAATAGAGATAGAATTTTTTAAAACTTTTACAATTAATGTAGAGTTTGGGGTGTTGACATGGGGGGGATGAAATAGATATAGCACCGGAAACACTATATGCCGAAGCAACGAACTCCCCCTTGCCAGACTGAATAATTTTGCAGCAAGATTCTTCGGTGAGCAGGATATACAACAAAAGGCAAACAAAATATTCAAGGAAATTCTTAAAAACTGTCCTGATATGATCATTGATCAACAGGTGGGTATGGATCTTGAAAAATATGTGAAGCATGTTAAAGAAAAAGGATAGATCCAGACTGAGATAAAATATATTATTGATGGTTCATTGAAAAGGATAAAACAAAAATTCAATCATGAATCAGATCAAAAAAGAAAATAAAACCGAGTATCCGTTTCTTTTCAGCCCTTTGAAGGTGGGGAAATATCTTACCCCAAATAGGCTGGTTGCCCTGCCAGTGCATACCGGGTTTGCCCATAAGGACGGATGTCCCAGTTCATGGATGATCGACTTTTATACCAGGCTGGCCAGTTCCGGCGTAGGCATGGTCATTGTCGCAAACACAGCCGTTTCCCAGGACGGGCAGGTCTCTGGATTCAATCTTCGGGCTGACAAAGACGAATTTATTCCTGATTTGAACAAACTGGCAAAGGCGATCAAACAAAAAGCTGCCATTGCCTGTCTTCAATTAAATCATGCGGGTCGGTTTGCCAGAGTACAGAAGCCTTTGCTGCCATCTCCCATAACCCGATCAAACCTATCCTTTAATGTGGAATCATTAAAGGAGTTCATGGAATTTTTCCCTTTTGAAAAGCGCTTCAACCTGACACGATATTTTATCAAGCAGATTAAATCCTGGAGACGCGCCATGACCTCTGAGGACCGGGAAAGAGTGATCAATGATTTTGCCGGAGCTGCTTTCAGGGCATATCAGGCCGGCTTTGACATGGTGGAACTCCATGGGGCAAACGGGTACCTATTGTGTCAGTATCTATCTGATTTTACCAATAAAATCCAATCTGATTTTGGAGGTGATTTTACGAGGCGGACAGCATTTCCCCTTGCAGTTATAAGACAGGTGAAGAAAAAACTCCCCAAAGATTTCCCTATTGGTTTCAGACTCCTTCTGCAGGAATGGGTGCCAAACGGTATTGATCTGCCTGAAGCCCTGGCCTTTGCCCGAATCCTGGAAAAAGAGGGGATTGCCTACCTTTCTGTCTCAGCAGGTACGTATAATTCCCTGTTTTCCCCTGATGTATTAAAAAAAATGGCCACGACTGCATATCTCAGCCAGGACACGGCAAAGCTCACGACCCAGGTCAATATTCCGACAATTATATCCGGAAGGATCACTAGGCCTTCCTGTGCTGAAAAACTGCTCCGGGATGGTACAGCAGATCTCATTGGCCTGGGCCGACCTCTTAGAGCTGATCCCGGGTGGGTGGCAAAGGCCAGAGATCCCAAACAAAAAATCATTCAATGCCGCAATTGTAACCAGTGTTTGAAACAGGTGGTGTTGGAAAAAGGGTTTAATTGCAGCCAATGGCCTAAATTATTCCAAAAAAGAAATGAACTTGAACATAAACTTTTAACGCGAAATTACAGGACTTTGTGGATCATTGCGGATATAAAGAACATACAGACTTTTAAACATTCTCTACCGCTTCTTATCCAGAAAAAAAAGGATAGATCCTATCCCACTATTTTGTTCCTCCAGGGGATAATGGAAGACCAAAATTTTGATTCAGCCCAACAAAAGTTTATTCAATGGACTGAAAACATGCGTGATCTGCTGGGATTTAAAGATGACCCCCGGCATTATACAATCAGGGAACCAAGAGAAAACTGGGAAAAAGCTGTTCGCCACGAAATCACCCAGGGCAACCATGGTCAGATTTTCATCTGTTCAAATCTTTTCCAGCCCTGGCGGGAACGATTGCTGTACAAGGAGCGCGGCAGGGCGCTGGTGCACCTGAATGCCCACAGTCATCCCCACAGGGTTCTGGTGCCCGTTGATCTTTCTGATGCCACATTATTGGTAATGATGTTCCTTAAACAAACCCATATCGGTAAAAAAATGTTCTCCTTTAATTTTGTCCATGTGGTGGCAGGGCCATCCGGTCAGGAGGAACAGCGATGGAAAGAATTAAAAAAAATTGTGGGTCTTGATGAAAATATCCCCATTGAGCTAATCTTTACAAAAACAGATGTGGTATCTACCCTCATTAAAATCATTCAAACGCAAAAATATGGAACTATTGTAATGGGAAAACGCGGGCTTTCCGGGATTAAACAATGGCTTTTAGGAAGTGTTTCAGCAGGAGTGCTGCACAAATTAACGAACCAGTCCATGTTTCTCATTGATTAGAAACTCTGATAATGAATCAGGCATTTTTTTCTGCTTCCCCTTTTATGCAGCAGATGGCATGATTCCACACCACATCATGGGCATAGTCCGGGAATACCTGTTTAAAGAATTTCCACAATATCCTGGTCAAAGGATTTTTGCCTTTTTTAAAATCAAAGGCTGTATAAATTACCAGGCGGTTATTTCCGTCTTTGGTAGGTGCAATATCAAAAAGTAATTTCCCCTGTCCCTGTTCTGTAAAAAACCCGAAAGGTTCATACAACAGGGCTTTTTCCGGCAGGCTTCTGACAAGGTGGATATCCATGAAAATCGGCAGCATTCCCAGGCGATACCTGACCACAGCGCCTTCCTGGTTGGGCATTCCTGAGGCTCTTTTTACATTCACAAATCTTAGCCTGAGGAATTTGCTCTCTGGATCTCCAAACTTGCCCAGTTCCTTAAAAATCCTTTTGGATGAAGCCCTGATTTTTATGGCATACATTCGTTCCATTTCAGGCGATGTATCCAATTTAATTCCCAAAGGTATAGCAATTGAATTTTTAATATAATCTCGTTTTTCCTTAATTATGACTGTTGGATATCTTCCATAGGCTTCCCAGTTTAAACCAAAGAAAATTTCTGTAAGAATATTCCTAAAGGTTTTTAATGTGCCGGTGAGGATTGACAAAAAAACAGGCACATGGGTCAGATCCTTGAATACTTCCCTGTAATCGGCAGAACCGCTTCCTATCTTCCATAAAACACTTCCCAGGGGCCATTCATCCTTTTTTTTAAATTTCATTTCAGTGGCAAATGTCTGATAAAGAATTCTGTTCAAAAGAGGGGATTTCAAGACCCATTGTATAAAGCCGATGACAAGTTTGCCGTATTGATTATCTGTTTTGAGCCATCTTGTTACCCAGCCATAACCCTCGGAAAGACTTTTTTTATCCACCCCCTTGTGAATCATAGTTTGTGCAAGGGCCTTTGCACCGATAAAAGCTGAAAAAAGCCCATCCCTGTAAAGTCGCGCACCCATGGCATCTCCGACCATGGCGATCCTGTCTGAAAAAGGAACTTTAGCAGGTGCAACCGCCATATAGGGGCAACAGGTACAGACAATGGGTGTATTCCCAAGCGAGGGCAGGATTTTTTGAATACGAGGAAGAGACAGAAAGGTTTTGATAATCCTGCCAATATCTTCAGGCAAGGATGCCCTGTCAATGCTTTTTCCCACAAGTGACACTGTAAGGTAATCTCCCTTGGGTATCAGGGCTATATGTTCAAGATTTAATTTTTTTGACCCTGATACAATAATATAAAGCTCCTTGTTCATATATTTTTTCAAGTATAGGCTGCCGGGTTTCAGTTCAAAAATCAGTGCTGGTCTTGCTTTTGGTGGTGTGAACAAAGGGTTGATCCTTTGGTATGACCTCAAAAACGTATCATCTTTGCAATCTTTTCCAGGATTTGGAGTAATCCCTGTACAAATACAGGCAAAATCCGATTCCATGGTGAACACATCACCCAAAGGAGACTTTATTGTCAGGAACGGCTTATTCCCTGAAGTATATTGAATACTTTGGGCCTCTCCGGTAATAACATCCGCTCCTTCTTCAACCGCTTTTTTTAAAAGAATGACATCCAATCCCCGGGTCATTCCCTCTCTATTAGGGGGCAGGGTCCCTCTGAAGACTGAAAAGATCCCTTGTCCTGCCGGAACCCTGAGCGGGAAATTTTTCCAGAGCCCATGTATCCATATATGGGTAAATTTCTCACATATCACTTCAGAAGGAATCCTGATGTGGTTTTTTACCAGTTCTTTTTGCAATCTGGGAGTAATAATAACAGCGCATAAATTGCACCCTTACAGTTCCTGTAATGGCAACCCTTGATCCAGGACCAT
>JAQICW010000170.1 GCA_027858355.1 Desulfobacula sp. | reverse complement strand
CTTTTTAAAAAATCACAGGCTTTTTGTTCAACGGTATAAAGCAATTTTTGCTAATAATACGCACTCTGAATACCATTCATAAAATATTGGAGACTCAGCTTTGTTTTTTTAAAAATTGGACGTACTGCTCCCTGGATTTAATTTTTGTTCCATTTTATTAGTTGATATTATCATCCCATACATTTTTTCTTTTGGCATTTTAGTTCTTTTTGCTGAATTGCATGGCCAAGGATTTGAAGGTTTCTTGCCAACATTCCCATGCTGACATACCTTTTAAAACCTCTTATTCCATGATCTGGACATTTTACTAATCCATGGTTTTGTAATGCACTTATTGATGATTCTACTGCCGAATGTTTTTTCCTGGCATCTAAAAATTCTTCAGAATATTCAATGGCCTTTCTTTTTTCGGAAAGCTTGCCTTTGAAGGGGAGTATCACTGTGTCCAATAACTCTCCGAGCTCTTTCTGATTTGCAGGGCTATGAAAGCCTTTATCAAAAGAGCAGCTTGTAATGTTTTTAAATTTTTGTTTAGCATCAAAAATAATCGAAACAGCTACCTTGTCATCCGTTGCATTTTCCATGACTTTGTGTTGAAGAATAAAACCAAACTGATCACGCACGATACAAACCCGTATGCCGAGTTGCTGGGGAACACCGGCTTTCCCTTTGCTGATCCATTCGGTATGTTCTTCAAAAATTGAAAATACTTTTTCATTGTGAGGGATGGTTTCACCATCAATTACCCGTCTATTGATTTGATCGATAAATTTTTCAGCATATTGAATGTATTTCAAAATCTCACCAATCTTTATCTGTAAACAGATATCGGTTGTAGGGGTGAAAGACAAAGCTTTTTTTGCCTTTTCAATAACGGCTTTTGCAAGTATTAAATATTCATTGTGTGCAGCAATGATAAGCTGTCCTCTTTTAGCCTTCTTATCAGGATCTTTGGAAGTGGAACGTTTAGTCTGTTGGGCCTTCCGAAAGAATCTTTTTATTTTTTTAAAATTGTATTTCCCTTGCCGCCATTCAGTTATTTTAAGATCAATGCATAAAGACATTATCAGGGTTATTACTTTGCGAAGGCTGTCCAGCAGGAGGTTTATATCTGTTGGGAAATGTACATCCGTTTCTGTTACAAAAGAATCACAGCTTACTTTT
The DNA here is from genome assembly GCA_027858355.1 of Desulfobacula sp. The sequence continues at coordinate 4,979 of JAQICW010000170.1, read as the reverse complement.
AATTCTTCATTTTCGGGATTTTCAAAAAAAAAATTGTGTCCGTACTCCACTGCGATATGATTTATTTCATCAAGAATCTCTGGCGTAAATAAAGAGACATTGTCTTTTAATGTCTGGAGTTTGTATACATATTCATCACTGAACCCACCATGGCCAAGCATCAAACGCAATGTTTTGTGGTTGTTAGCAATATCCAGCAACTTGTCATAATCCCAGTCGCATCCCAGACGGATCATCCCCAATACGAGTATTCTCCACAGATACATTCCTTTCCGGCCATTTTTGCGGTTAACATTGGGTGGAAGTAATTTTTCAAGAAGTTGAAAAATTTTTGTTCGAGATTCGTGATTACAAAAAAGAGCTTGAAGGCCTATAAGGATTTTAGGAATTTCATCTCGAGATTTAAGATTTATTTTAATTTCTGAAATGGGTACTTGTCCCAATTCCAATTGTGGCTCTATTATTTTTCGCATATTTTTTACATCGAAGTTTTATACTTCGCCTATTCTTTGCTTGATTTGATAAACTATAGTTATTGCAAGCCATAATGCCTGTCAACAAAGGCTTTTAATACAAACATACTATCATTTTTATTCATCAAAGGGAAGCATAAAATCTATAAAATTAGTAAAAATCCCACTTTTATAAACATCTAAAAAATATGTTAAGCCCTTGCCTATAAAGAAGATCTGCCCTTTCGGTCAGGCACTATTTAACCAGAGCCGGAACCCCGATATCTAACCAATCTTCTGAATCCTTAGTTATTAATACATCATTATTTTTAATTTTATAACGACTTATTTCTTCTTTAGTTGCTGTTACCTCCATAAAAGGAATTTTATTGGTTATATAAATATTCTTATAAACATCAACGTAATTACAGAGCTTGACGGGTATTTCAAAATCTACAGCAATTTTATCAACATTGCTTACTATCATTTCAGATATGAATTTTAAACGCATTTCATCCCAATGAACCGGAATAACCCCAATCCACTCAACGCCCGAATCCTTATATACTTCATATTTAGGCATCATGGGTGTCAAATCAGTCATGACCCACCCCAGAAACGACAGCCACATCAACCCCCAGGATATCAGCAATCAAGCCTTCGGCCTCTTGTTCAAGCATCAGGATATCTTTGGCTACTTCTTCCATGGTGCGCAAGGGGCTTGTGGCAATAGAAATATTTATTAAAACTGATCTCATACCCGATTTTAACCGAATCAAGATTGATCCAGGCTTCCGGGACGTGAGGCACAATTTCTGCCTTGAAATACCTGTGGATCTCATCCTTCAAGGGCACGGATTCATGATCCCGGAGATCTGAACAGGGTTCGTATGTCAGGTATTCGCCTTTCTTGCCCGATTGTGTATCGGAAGGGTAATAGCCAAAATCCGGAAGCCCATTTTCATGGCATCCAAGGTGTTGGAGCAGGATTTCAAGTTTATCTTTGGGCAGTTTGATTTTCTTTTTAATGACTTTGCAGGCGTTTTCATCATACCAGGATACCGCATCTAAGATGGACTTTTTCTCTGTTGCTGACACGCTTTTCTTTATGGTTTTCAGGGTCTTGTCCACAAGAATTTTAAAATGGTTAAAATCATCAAACTCTTCTTCTCCTATTTCAGCCATCAGAAGTTGAGCTGTCTCAATCAGTTTCAGGTACTTTTGCCAGGTGTCCTTATTTAAAAGTCTTTTGCGGTTTCTTGCATTAAGATTCACCCCCTGGTCGTCACAAAAGGCCAGGATCTCTTTTCCATTATCGTCAAGAGTCCCCGGGGTATACACGGCATCCTTGAATTGATCGTAAATCCATTGCATGGGTTCAGCCAGGGCTTTGTCAAAACGAAGGGGTGCAATGCGGTCTGCTGAAAACCGGGCCTTTCTTCTGTCCGGGCGTTCAATAGCAACTTTATAGTATCCAAAATCAGTGTTCTCAAACACTCTGGCAGCAAGATCATCATGATCTGGATTGTCCGGTTCAATGCTTTCCATGTTCAGGTAGGTTTTAACAATGTCCCGGATATGTCGGGGCGCAAATTCACAATTTTTATTGCCAAGATTTTTTCTCAGCTTTTGAAACTGTTTACTTGCATCAATGAGCTGGACCTTTCCCTTGCGATGTTCGGTTTTATTATTGGACAACAGCCAGATATAGGTGGTGATGCCGGTGTTGTAAAACAGATTATTGGGCAGTTGAATAATGGCTTCCAGCAAATCGTTTTCAATGATGTGACGGCGGATATTGCTTTCCCCACTGCCGGCATCGCCTGTAAAAAGACTGGAGCCATTATGAACCGAAGCAATGCGCGACCCCAGAGGGCTTTCATCAAGGCGTTTTATCTTGCTGACCATTTCCATTAAAAACAAAAGCTGGCCGTCACTGGAGCGCGGGGCAGCATCCGCGGGCTGTAGTTGCCCCCAATAGTCTTTGAGTTCCACCTTGAACCGGGGATCAATGACCATGGCACCGTCCTTGATGTATTTTTGCTCACTGGCCCAGCTTTTCCCATAGGGCGGGTTGGAAAGCATGAAATCAAACCGTTCGGAAGAAAATTCATCTGTGGAAAGAGTGGAGTTCGGGCGGATATTGGCAGGATCATTTCCCTTGATCATCATATCGGATTTACAAATGGCATAGGTTTCATCATTGATCTCTTTGCCGTAAAGATAGACATCCCCCTTTGCCCGGATGTTACCGGTTTCTTCCTTGATAAAGTTTTGTGATTCAGTGAGCATGCCACCAGACCCGCAGGCCGGATCATAGATGGTCATGACAATGGGAAGCTTTTTCTTTAGCGGATCAAACACCAGACGGGTCATCAGCTCGATCACTTCTCTGGGGGTAAAATGCTCTCCTGCTTCTTCATTGTTTTCTTCGTTGAATTTTCGGATCAGCTCTTCAAATACATACCCCATCCCAAGATTGGTAAGGGCGGGCATCAGATCCCCGTCTGGGTTCTTTGCATCATAGGGTGTCAGGTTCAGATAAGGGGATGTGAATTTTTCCAGCACATCCAGCAGCACATTCTTGGCCGCCATATGACGCACCTGGGTTTTGAGGGTAAACTTTTCAATGATCTCTTTAACATTGACACTGAAACCGGCCAGATAGTCTTCCACATTGGCAAGCAGGATCTGCTGGTTGTTGGTGGCAGTATTGAACAGTTTTTTTAAGGTCCACTTGCTGGTATTGTAAAATACATATCCTGCGGCATCTTCAAGACCCTTGTTATCCAGTTCTGTCAGGTCCATGTCATTTTTCTGAAAGGCCAGTTCTTCCAATACCTTTTCCTTGGAGGGTTCCAGCAGGGTGTCCAAACGGCGTAATACCACCATGGGCAGGATAACATCCCGGTATTTACTCCTGACATAAATATCTCTAAGGCAGTCATCGGCAATGGACCAGATAAAGGATACGATTTTATTATGTACAGCGTGATTCATTTATGTTCCATAAATTTTATGTGTTCAATTCAGCATATCTGCCGGTATGACAGATCCTATTCAATAACAACTGTTATCACATCCCGGAGCTGTGAGCCAGGCACTTCAAATTTGAGAATCCATTGACTATACTTCTTCCAGCACTTTAATAGACATTTTTTCAACAAGAGTCTTTGTCTTTTCCCTATATGCAAGCATATGGGGTGCTGATATATGTGCCATTAAATCTTCCAGGCTGTTCCACTTCTCGATTATTGTGACAACATTATTATTCAATTCCTGGGGGGGCAAACCTGTAGGGACGTCAATGGTAGGCACATACTCAATACATCCCTTTTCTTCAAGAACTTTTGGAATATTGGATTTAAAAATTTCAACAAAATTGGATAATTGTCCTTCCTTTATTTGTATGGATGCAATTACATTTATCATTTCATCATCTCCTGATTTGCAGCCGACTACCAATCAGCTGACCGATTTGTGTTGCCTGATCCCAAACATCTTTCTGGCTTTCAACTTTAGAATATCCAATATCCGATGTTTTGGCATCAGCACCATACATGAGTTTTACACCACTCATCTGACATTCATCTCCCTGACCACATGTTAAACAGGGAAGATTTCTCTGAATTGATAATTGCCCGACAAGTTCCATGCGTTCATATTCCTTTAATTCAATAGCCAACGCCTGATTAACGCTGTCAAGCAAATCAGGTATCAACCCGGTAAGAATAGTTGCGCACAGTTTTCATTTAAGCGGATTATTCACATGCCGTAAGGACCAGAATCTTTTTAGGGCAAGGATCACTTCGGATAGTTGGCCATATTGGGTTTAATTGCCCTGCCAAGCCAATCAATGCTTTTTCCAAGATGGCGCATGTTTGCTAAGCCTTCTTCATCTTCAAGCACTTCCCCTTTATCATGGCCCACGCCCATATTCCAATAGGTTGAGCAGGGAATGATCATCCTTGACATCTGAAACATGTGATTGATCGTGTCATAGGCATGGGTGGCCCCGCCGCGTCTAACTGCCACGACTGCAGCCCCTATTTTCCCGGAAAAGGCGTGACCATTGGCATAAGCGACATAACCGGCTCTTTCAATCAATGCTTTTAGATCTGCAGATACAGCCGCAAAATAGGTCGGGGAACCCAGAATAAAAGCATCGGCCTTTAGCATTTTCGAAAAGAATTCATTAAATTTATCCTTTTCAGTAATGCATTTATTATCTTTATTCTCAAAACATTTCCCACAGGCCAGACAACCCCGGATTGCTGTGCCCCCTATCTTTACAAGTTCGGTGTCCCAGCCGGCATCCGTTAATTCACTTAAAACTGTTTTTAAAAGGTGCTCTGTATTTCCACCCTTGCGCGGACTTCCGTTTATAGCTAATGCATACATAATCATCTCCTTAGGACCGCAAATTTTATAACTTGAACGAAATTGCTTGTCTTTTGCCCCATCTACTGCGTTGCACCAAAGGCCTAATACGTATAGTATTAAACATTTGATGCGCCTTGTAGATGA
>JAQICW010000077.1 GCA_027858355.1 Desulfobacula sp. | reverse complement strand
AAAATATGTCTTTACAAAAGAACTTGAGCCATACTGCCCTTGACAAAAATTAAACAGATATTTTACAGTTTTATCCGGTGAAATATTTAACAAGACTGCATTGGAATTTATTTTTAATCTTAATATGGGTTGATATTTTGCTTCAAGGGCAATATAAATACGTTCTGCTTCAGGACTCCCTTCATCAGAACTGACGATAATATCAAACAAAATATCTACTCCAGTTCTCTGGTTGAATCCCATGATTGTCTGTCGGACGTAAATGGCAAAATCTTCAGGCGAGTATTGGGAAACTAAAAAAGTGCGCACAGTACAGGGCTTTCGGTTATACACCAGCACCAGGGTAATCTCGGAATCTGCAACATGCAGGAAAGCAAATGTTGCAATTTCTTTATTTTCTCTTAAAAACCCGATTGCGGCAGCATATCCGCCAGGAGTAACAATCAAAGGTTTAATGCCAAAACTGCGAAGCTTTAAAAAATACTTGCCAACCCGGGCTTCAACAATGGAGGCACTTAAAATAAAATTTGATTCTTTTTCAATATCCAGCATATGAAAATCTGAAATATAGGTTTCATTGATAACCGGCAACAGGGTTTCAAGTTCAAATGGAAGGACCTGTTTTATTTTTTTTTCTGAACCAAAAGGAAGGTCAATATTTCTGAAACATATAAAAAGAGGAGATACAAAAATGATTGCTGTTGAACATGTCTGAAGATCAAGCTTCTGTGCAACCATATCCATGCCTGCATCAAAGGAATCTGGATTTTCTTCTGAATCAGGCAGATCTTTAAACAGGACATGGCAGTGGTCTTTAATCAAATTATGTTTATAACCTGAGTCAATAATCATGGCTTTTATGCCTGAATTATCAAGTTCAAGACGTAAAAAACAACCTGCCATCACTTATTTCCTTTCCACCTGGATGATGTTATAGAGCCACTTGCCTGACTCTTTATCCTTTTCTCTTTTCAAAAACGCAACAAGTTTTGCTTTTGTATCATTTTTTTGAGCTGTGCATTCTACTTTAAAGGTATCGCTTGAGTAGGTTATGACACTATCCAACCGGTCTTGTTCCTTTTCAGACAAATTTATAACCTTTTTATACCACCCCTTGTCAAGTGGGTTTACAAAAACATCTCCTTCTTCGCTCTTCTGGATCCTATAATCTGCAAGATCCCTGACAAAATCTTCCATCCCTTCCGGAAGAAGCACGGCCAGCACATCAATGCCTGCTGTATTAATATTCACTCTTCCAGAATACCGGTAACCACTCTTTTCGGTTTTTCCGCTGTCCAGGCCGTATACGGTAAAGATATCACTCAACTCCATGTCCTCAACCGGTTCGTCGGTTGGGTCCAGAATCTGGGTTTTTAATAAACCCTTTGAAATCCCTTTGACATTCAACAATTCATCAATATGATTAAACGGCCCGTTGGCACATACATATGGAGGATCAAGCCCCAGATAATAATCTGATTCTGCTCCTGAAATCCCGCTGATGGCATCATCATCTCTGGAATCCATCCAGTCTTTTACTGAATTCATAATCTCATCAGGATCTCTTTTATCCACTGATTTATCATTTAAAAACCAGAGTTTAAAAAAAAATTCCCAGATCCGACTCTGATCCAAGCTGAGTTGATTTCCAGGAAACTCCAAGAGTAATGCATTCACTTGAATTTTGGATAATTCATCTGTAATTTTTAAGGTAAGCATACTTTTTTCCAGTTTCAGTTCTTTTACAGCCTGCGACAGCTTATCCGGGTCTGACCAGGCTTCCTGAACCGTGTCAACATTGCTCTTTGATGCATCTTCCACAAGTATCATCCCGGCAAGATTGATGCCGGACAATGCCAGTTGATCGGCCTGGAATTGATCCTTGTCTACCAATGTCGACATTACTGAATCACCGGTGAATTTCCCTAACTGCAATGCAACAGCTAATAGAATCGCTACTATTGCAAGTGTCACAACAAGGGCAACCCCTTTTTCATTGTGGAAAATACTATTCAATGGGTGCCCTTCCTGAAATCAGACCAATGGAGGTTTCAAATACCTGCTGTCTTTTTCCTGAACCAAGGACAATTTTAAAATCAATACTTACCGGGAACGTATATTTAAACTCTTGGGAATCTGAATCCCAAGAACTGTGTTCATCCCCATTAAAATCCATGTATACAATTTCAAACCCTGAAATATCCTGGCACAATATCGGATCAGAACATGATCCCGGCTCTTCTGGAAAAGGTGGCAATGAATCAGCTCGATAAAGGTCATATGTATTATTTTCGTTTTCCCTTAAATAATAAGCTATTCTTGCAACACCTGCTCTTTGATCTACACCAAGCACAGCATGGGCAAGGGATGGGAATACTATAGATGAAACAATATCCTGCCCCATTGTCTCTTCTTTGCCAACAAGCCTGTATGGATCAGGATCGGAATTGAATTCAGGTTTTTCATATCTTGGCGTCTGCAGAACAACCAATGATTCAAGATCCATATTGATTCTTTTAAAAATATTTCTTATTTTTTCATTATACGTCACCTCATCCTTAACGTATTCGCTTGAGATGATAAACGCCTTAAAAGAAGAAAAAAGCGTTAAAATAATAATGGAAAAAATCAGGACTGAAACAAGGACCTCCACAAGGGTGAACCCTTTACATCTATTCTTTATCAACTTATTCAATTACAAACCTCCAGGTAGTGAATTTATATGATCTTTGCCTGGATGAATCCGTTATTTCTACATCAATTCTCTTAAAATTATTATAGTTTTCCTCACTGATAAAATCAATTTCTTCAAATAATGAATCAGAAATTTCACAGGCCCACTTAATACCTGGAAAGGTTTCTCCGAAATCTCCTTCAACCTCAGACCAGTTGGCAAGATCATGCTCCATCCTTACTAGCAACTGCTGTGCCAATGCGGGGGCTATACTATTAAATTTATCAGCTGTTGCCAGACCGATGGTGCCGGACTGCATCCTGAAAAGAGAGGTCAGTATTAAGGCGATAATTGAAACACTGATCATAACCTCCAAAAGTGTGAAGCCATTATCCTTCCGGGCTGATAAAATATAATTAGATGCAGTCATCAAGGTAAACATGTTTGTTCAGAAGCTGAACCTGAGAAAGGAACGGCTCTATTTTTAAGGTTATGTTTTTCCCGCTTTCAATGATATGAATCAGTGCAAAGTCAGAATAACCCTGCTTCCTGAACCTGATCCGGTGTTCTATGTTTCCTGCTTCTCTGATACCGGGAAATTCAATATCTATAATATCAATCTTTTCTGATAAAGAAACTCCATTTTCCTTTGCCGCTTCCTTTGCCTCATTGTCCATTACATCATTGGTTACCCATACCATGCCTGATCCCGAGTCTATATGCATTAGAAAATCTATATTCTGCGCCACTGCCCGCTTTTTCAAATCGTTTGTCAAACGTACAATGTCACCGACTTGACTTGTGGCATCAGAGAACAGGCTGAAATTTCTAAATACAGGGAATGAAAACAAAAGAAGCGTTGCGACGATGCTGATAACAACAATCAGCTCGATTAAA
>JAQICW010000005.1 GCA_027858355.1 Desulfobacula sp. | reverse complement strand
CTGGTAGGATTAGCCCTTGTCTGGATGGTGGCGATGACTTTGATGCAACAACATAGCCATGGATCATTTTTCCTGCTCATGGTTCTACGAGCAGTTCTCTTTCTATGGGCCGGGGGCATGATTTTAAAGGCTATATCCACAAGGTCACTGGCGGGTCGCAGGCTTGCCGGATGGGGATTAATTGCCTGGGGGATTTATATACTTTTGTTTCCCTTTCTTTGGCTACTGCCCTGGCTGCTCCCCCTCGCTTTCGGTTTCCTGGTTGGCCTTCATGTATTGGCAGGCATGGGTATGATGGTCCTGATTGTGGATCGAATGCGAATCCGTGCCGAAACCAGTGAAAAACATGCCCAGCGACTTGAGGGGCTTCTCCCCATTTGCGCATCCTGTAAAAAAATACGAGACGACAAAGGCTGTTGGAATCAAATTGAAGGTTATATCCAGACGCATTCTGATGCAACTTTCAGCCATGGCATGTGCCCTGAATGCTCTGATGAACTTTATGGTAAAGAAGATTGGTATATAGAAATGAAAAAAGAGGAAAAGCAAAAAAAATAATGCCTTCATTCATTGTTCTTACAGTCAAAAATTGCAGAATAGTAGGAGCATTCTTCTGATTATTTAAATTATGCTTGGAGACTATATCTTGTGGTGAGAAGGGGTTAAAGTCTGAATTTCAAATTACACTATATGAACCAAGAACGTTATCAGAAGCCGTTCTTTCATATTCCAGTTAATAATATATTCATCTTAATCTAAAAATTTCTTACCAGAAGAAAAAATGAAAAGTGCTTGGTTGGGATAGGCCCTACAATTAATATTTACTATTACAAGGAATAAAAAAAAGGTTTAAAATAGTGATTAATCCGGGAGAGAATTATAGCCTGAAGTCCGGCCATATTTTTTCATGAGTATTGGAGTTTCGTTCAGGGATTTTTGAAGCTATTATAACTCCCTGACCTTAAGGATATTGTTTGAATGGTTGAATATTTAAAAAGTTATGAATTGTTGCCAGAAGGTATCCGGAAATTCAGGATAGACTAACAATATATTCATCATAGGTAACTCCATTGGTTCTGACCTCGTCAATGGCCTCCATTCCCTGGAGATGGGAAACATTGTAAATCCTTATGTTCAAAGGTTTGCTTAAAAGGGGTTTGGTTCCCAGCAGAACCCCGAACCTGTGAGATTTGATATGCAGATTCAGGTCTTCACTGGTTTGCCACTCTTGGATCATGCAAAAGCGGTTTCTGTCCTGGATATCACAAAAAACAGAACAGCCTTCGCAACCTTTTTCCCGATCCACAGGTTTGATCAGTGAAATAAGGGTCTGCGTGATTTCTAAATGCTTATCCGCAAGAACATTCAGGATAATTCTAACTTCGATCATTGTGATCCCCTTTTTTCCTGGCAGTTTGGATGAATCCCGGATTTTGATTGTGATCATAGCCTGATCTTGACCACGACCCGAATTTATTTAATCCGATGTAGCTTTTAATCAAAGAGAGTTTAGAGCAAGCTTCATGCCAAAGCTTGTCCCTGTTTTTTATGACACCGCCTGTCATGGTGATTTAATAGAGAAATCGATTTTGAAAAAAATAGAGATGATATTAAAAAAAATGGCATAATCAAGGCCATATATAGCCACTGGTCATATATGGCCCTGGCTTTAGGGCTTGCGGATGTCCAACTTTCGCATACGCGCGCGCAGGGTACTGCGGTTGCTTGGCAGTGCTGTTTTTGCCGCTGACTTGCCAATGGGAAATAATTTCCGGGGCCTTGTCCAAGATCCACGTACTCTCCAATATGCTTTAATGGAGCCATGTTCAATTTGATTTTTTTTTTTTCCATATAATTTATTTTTAAATCTGGGGATGAAAAATTTGTCTATACCAGATGTGGTATTTCGGAAATATTCAAAAAGCCCGGACTGGTGAAAGAAACGCTCGGTAAATTGGGGGATTTGACTCGTGAGCTTTTCATACCAGAAGTCAACATAAGTAATTTGATAAAAATATTCTAAAATTTTTGTGTTTTGTTTAACT
>JAQICW010000349.1 GCA_027858355.1 Desulfobacula sp. | reverse complement strand
AAGCTTCTTTCCCAATTGCGCTTTAAAGACTTTTCTTCCCTGGTCATCCAAAGTCATCAGCTGGGACCCGGGGTCGGGGGCTATGGTCCCGGTGCTCTTTTTTCTTTGATAGAAAGAATAGAAGTGCAAAAAGACCCCTTTCTTCTAAGCACGGCATGCCGGTGCCACGCCGTGATTACCGGGTTTAACCGGAAGGGATAAGTGTCCTTCAATTGAAGGCGGAATACGGGCTATTTTGAATATTACAATAATGATAGATGCCATTTATCAGTAGGTCGAGATTCTCCAAACGGACGAGAAATCCAAAACAAACCATTTAAATCTGCAAAAATTATTTCCTATCCCAGAATCGGTGGATTACACCATATATATAAATGGGATAAAGCTGCTTAAACTGATTTTAAAAAAGAAAAATTTGAAGTTCAAAATGTCTGTATCTCTGCGCCCTGTATTTGAAATTTTGTCGTATCTTCAAGGCGTAATTAAATCCTGTTATTAAAATTTGACCTGATTCAAAAAATTAGAACTGACATAAACAGTAGTTCAACATCATATTTTCATGGCTTTTTCCTTCGATTCTTTTTTGGCAAACCACGGGCCGTCATTTGTTGTGTTTCGTAATCACTCATCTTCATTGTATATATCAATATCTGGATATAATTTTTTTGCACAATCCGGACAAATACTGTGGCTGAATTCAGCATTTGAACGAATTTGGATATAGGATTCGATTTGATTCCAATAGCCTTGATCGTCACGTATTTTTTTGCATGATGCGCAAATAGGGAGCAACCCGCTCAGAGTTTTAACCTCGCGTAGTGCATTTTTTAGCTCAACGATCAGTTTTTCTTTTTCGATCTGGGCGATTTTGCGTTCTTCCATTTCGATTTTGATTTCCTCTTTTCGTAACCTCAATCGACGCTTGAGATCTGTGACAAATCCACCGAAAAAGGCAAACCAAGTTAGCAAAATACCGAACAGAATGAAAAGGAATAGCTGGTATTGTATATTGAACCCCTGGCTATACTGGAAATACTCCAAGCCCAAGAGTGCTGCGTAAAACAGCAGCACGCAGGCTTCTACGCCAAAATACTGTCGTAGCGTCAGCCTCAGTATACCAAAGCTGAAGGCGGGTAGGTAAAACATCAACACAATCGGCCGTGCCTCTGGCAAAAAGTACAGAACAACCATACCCCATAAGGAAGAATAGACGATCTGTTCCCGTGTCAGCGATGGATCTGAAAAACGCAAATTCGCGTTTGTGTAAAACAGGACTAAAAAGATGCCGTTGCCAAACAGTGCAAGCCCTATATACGTTACCCACTGCGCGCCGTTCATCTCCCCAAGCCCAAGACGTGTAGTCAGAAATGTCGCCAGGATCACTAGTGTGTATGTGGCCAAAGCCATCGCGAAACGTTGCAAACGCAGCCGTTGCATGCGCCGGACATCCTTGTTTATCAATGGGATATTATCATTTGCCATGTTCGACCTCTTTGTAATTATAGATTGCTAAAAAAGTGGATCTTTCAAATGATGCTGAAACAAAAGACATTTATCGATACCTTTCAGCGTTACAAAATCCAGTCTCGGTTCTTGTAAACAATGCCGGATATAGCATTAGGGGTGTGCTGGAAGATGTCTCAATCGAGGCCACCCGCCGTTTATTTGAGGTTAATTTATTCTCTTTAATGAGAGTTACACAAGCTTGCTTGCCAGGAATGCGTAAGTTGAGAACAGGCACTATTATAAATCTCAGCTCCATTGTTGGTAAATTTGCCTTTCCAGGTAGTGGCGTCTATGCGGCTTCAAAGTATGCCGTGGAAGGAATCACTGATGCATTGCGTTTAGAGCTTGCTCCCTTTGGGATACGTGTGGTTGTTATGCGCCCAGGACCGGTTGCTACAGAATTTAATGATTAGCAATGAATTATCAGGCGATCTTATGATCCGTACAGATCCGGATTATAAACCGATTTATCAAGCAGCTGGAGCAGCAACTGGAAAAATTTTTAATGGTCTGGCTATTCCTGAACCAGATTTAATTGCTGACCTGATAGTAGAGGCTATCTTATCGGATGCACCAAACCCTGTCTATTCAACAGGTCCATTATGCGATGAGTTCCTCGGGAAACGTGCCCATTTGGACGATAAAAATTTTCATAACTTCATGCTTGAAAAATTCGGCCTTATGAACCTTCAAATTTAAATATATTTAATTACGAATTTGTTGACTATGGTGATTGCAAAAAATACTCCAATCATTTGGATTTTTGAATTATAGTTGTTTTGCTATTTATTGATTTCTTTTTTCCCCTGCTAACGATAAGCTGAGTGGTCGGGAGCTTATGGCCTATAAATTTCAAAGCGGCTCGCTACTCCCCGGTCAACTCAAGCGTTTGGTTAAGTTCAGCATTCGTTTCTATATTTACCATATGACAGGAACTAATCTCTTTTTTGATTTTGCAAATTTGGAATATCCTTCAATTTTAAACAAGGTTTTCTCTTCTATCAAAATTCTTGCAATTATGGCGGGGATAAGAATTAAGAAGAAAAATAATACGGTTGCTGGGCATCCTTCATTTTAACCCCAAAGTACTTTACACTTTTTTTAGGCAAACTGATTTTAGGCAAAGCTCAAGTGTTAAGTTACTGAGCTAATGTTCATAATTTTAAGTTAATGCAATTTAGTTGCAGGTCGCAAAAAAAG
>JAQICW010000676.1 GCA_027858355.1 Desulfobacula sp. | reverse complement strand
TTAAATCCGATTGGTTAAAATCGATTGTTTTTTCATTCAAAGTTGAAACAGAGGCGGAAAGCCACCCCTCATAATCGGGTGTTTTAACAAGATACCATAGTTGTCCGTCCTTGATAAATGTATCCATTAAGAATGCTCTTTCATTTTTTGACAAGACAGAGATAACATTATCTTTAGATGTATCGGGTGTACTTCTTAAATTGCAGTTTTTTACACTTACAATGATTTCCAATCCATCCAAATTAGATTTGGCAGAAACTTGCGCCGCAAAAATATACAGGACAGAAATAACCAATAAAGTTGTTATCAAAAAGTTTTTCATAAACTGACCATGCTCCATTTTAATAAATTTTTATGCATTGTTAACAGCACTGGAATTTGTAACACTGATATTAATATGAACAATTGTCTGATCATAGGGCCCACTCAAAAACAATCTATTTTCCAACAAGACAGATGCTTGCTTTTTCCAACTGGTTATTCTTAACCCAGAGATATTTTTCATAAAAAAGATCATCGCTTAAATAAAATTTTTCTTCCGAACTTCTTTTAAGAAATTTAGAAAATTCCCCAGGACCCCCATTATATAAAGCATAAAGGGTTCTTGCAATATTATCTTTGTTTTCAAGATACTTATACTTCTTTTTTTCCATTTTCCTGAAGATATACCGGGTCAGGTAAAGATCTATAATTTCACATCCTGCTTCGATATTATAATGAATATTCCATCGTAGTTTTTCTTGATCATAAATACCTCGCCAAACTCTTTCATTAATCTGCATTACTCCAACTGAGGTGTTATTGTATGATCGAAGATATTCAATTTCTCCGCGATTCAGCTTAAATTGTCGAAAGCAACTCTCCTGCCATGCAACTGCATCAACTATTAAATAAAAAAGATCCTGGTATTCCTGATCGCGTTTGTTTTTAGAAACAGTTTTTTCAGAAGCTTTTTTCAGGATCTGTCCAATATGTTTTAAATATTCAAAAATGTTTGGCTGGTTGGGGAGCCACTTCTCCAGATGAATGGTGTCTGTTTTTTTCTGCTCTGCTGCAATGGCTTCTGAATATGGATTAATAAATATACTCGTTCTGTTAAGGAGGCTTATCAAGTTTTTTATAATATTATTTAAAAAGTCCTCTTTATAATCTTTGCGTTCATCTGGGATAAGATCTGAAGATTCTTTTAATTTTGGTCCAAGACCCATTATTTGTCTTAAATTCTCATCAATTTCCAAAGAATAAAAAAGATCGGGTGTCTTTTTATCGGCAATCAGTCTGGCAAGTCTGATTAATCCATTATTACTTATTTCAATGCCTAGGGAAGGTCCAATTGAATCAAGCACTTTTAAAGCATCCATGGATGAGAAAAAAGCAAGCGAGCCTAACGGAGATATAGTAAGATTTTTCCCAATATGATTTTTAAATAAAACAGACAGGTTGTCCCATGCAATAATAAATTGGTTTCTCACAAAATCATTCTCATGAACAGGCCTGGCAAGCTCTGCAATAAACCGGTATCTTGTATCTAAAAGTATTTCAAGAATAATATCTTTTTCATCTTCATTAAGCGGGCGATCCGTCAGGCTGCTTATTACATAAACAATAAACGCATCCATGGCTTCCCAGGCTTGAATAAACCCTGCAAGCTCCACATCATTCAGGTGTTCTTCTTTTAATGATCTTGCACTGTCATACACGGATGAAACATCTGTATGAATTCCGATTTGAACAGCATTGTTCTGTATTTCAATATTTCCAGGTTTCATGCTGGCTGTCATTGTTTCAGCCTGGGGTTGTTGTCTTTCAGGGAATATGCCGGTAAGAAAAAATTTTATATCATTCACACACGGTGTAAGGTCAATCTGAATGGTATCAACATATGTATGAACATTTCCCTTGATAAGTTTCCAGACTGCTCCGGAAATTATTCCAGGTTCATGCTTATTGTTCAATACAAGTGAGTCCCGGGTCTTAAACGAAAGTATCCAGTTTTCAGCTTCTATTACAGGGGTTTGAAAAAAAACAACATAGCCTTCCCATTCAACAGGAAGGTAGCAATCGTCCATAAATTCAGCCCCGGCTTTTATACGAACTTTTATTTCAAATCTTAAAAGGGAATTTTCTTCACTAAAGTAAGGATCACTTATTACAATTTTTTTGCACTCCTTTGGATCATTTAATAACTCAACTTCCTTTTCAGGACTATTAAAAAGCTGAGACATTACAATTGATCTGAGGAGTGGATAATCAATGGTTATGGGAAGCGTTACATTTTTTGCCAATAACAGACCTGGCAGAAAAATAAAAATAAGCGTAAGCATTATTATTTTCAATTTAATGCACTGGGTGCAGCAGTTTTTATGTGCTAGCAGTTCAGGCATAAAATTTGTGCATTTATTATTCATTCTTTTACTGACAACTTGATCATATATCGATCTGATTTTTCAAAAGGAAGTTGATAATGATTTGTTTGCAAATCAAATTTTTCTAGAATAGCAGGGGTAATCTCCTGGTCTGCATGCTTTCCTTTCATGGCATAAATTACACCTTTGTTACTTAAAAAAGGAGACGATAGTGCTATAAAACTTGAAAGTTCATTAAAGGCACGGGATATGACTGCATCAAATTTATTTTTATACTTTTCGTTTTCATGAAGATCTTCAACCCTTGCATGGATGGCATCAATATTTTCCAAATGTAATATTCTTATGATATGTTTTAAAAAATTGACTTTTTTTCTAGAGGAATCTATCAAGACAACTTTTAACGAGGACTTCATAATTTTAATGGGAATACCGGGAAATCCTCCTCCAGATCCCATATCCATAAGGCAGGTCTCCTTTCCAAGAAAAGAAGCTGCTGCAATGGAATCAATAAAATGCTTTTCAGCAATGAGTAAAGGCTCTTTAATGGCAGTAAGATTTATTTTTTTATTCCAGGCCATCAGCTCTTTTGCATGAAGGATCATCATATCGGCTTGATGGTCTAAAACACTGATATTTAAACTTTTTGAACCTAATTTTATGCGTTGTTTAAATTCCTGCATAGATTGTTCTGATAAATCATTCAAAATCAATAATTTTTACTTGACAAATTAGTGGGTTAAATATATTATTTCATGTTTCATAAGCTAAGTTTAACTTCGAATTCACACTAACAAAATCGTAATAATTTAGCAATATTAAAATACAGGAAAGCCTTTGACAACAATTGCATTCTAAAATTGTTTGACAAGTAAATTTGATATTCAAAGGATAATTTTAAAATGATCAGAGATCTAAAAAGAGTAAGAAATATTGGAATCAGTGCTCATATTGATTCCGGTAAAACCACACGGACTGAAAGAATTTTATTTTACACTGACAGAATACATAAGATCAATGAGGTCAGGGGCAAAGACGGAGTCGGTGCTGTCATGGATTCCATGGAACTTGAAAGAGAAAGAGGGATCACAATTGCATCGGCTGCCACCTATTGTGAATGGGACAAGCATAATATCAATATTATTGATACCCCGGGCCATGTTGACTTCACAGTAGAGGTTGAACGGTCTTTAAGGGTTCTGGACGGGGTTGTGCTGGTTCTCTGCTCTGTATCCGGAGTTCAGTCCCAGTCTATAACTGTTGACCAGCAGATGAAACGCTATAAAGTCCCCTGCATTGCCTTTGTTAACAAATGTGACAGATCCGGTGCAAACCCTGCCAAGGTGAGCAGGCAGCTAAGGGATAAACTGGGTCATAATTCTGTTCTAATGCAGCTTCCCATAGGTCTTGAAGACAAACATGAGGGTGTTATTGATCTTGTTGCCATGAAAGCCTATTATTTTGAAGGTGATAATGGTGAAAATCTTGTGACTAAAGATATCCCGGCCGAAATGATGGATGAGGCACAAACTGCCCGGGAAGAAATGATCGATGAAGTCTCTCTTTTTTCAGATGACCTTACTGATGCCATTCTGGAAGAAAAAACCATCACTGATGAATTAATCATGACTGCTGTTCGAAACGGAACCATTGCAAGACAGATGACCCCGGTTTTTCTTGGATCTGCATATAAGAACAAAGCTGTTCAGCCTCTGTTGAATGCAGTGATCAGTTATCTTCCCTCCCCTCTTGACATTGATAATGAAGCCCTTGATATGGATAATAATGGAGAAACTGTTATTCTTGAAAGCAGCTTTGACAAACCAACAGTGGCATTGGCCTTTAAACTGGAAGACGGGCAATATGGTCAGTTGACCTATATCAGGGTCTATCAGGGATGTATTAATAAAGGCGACACACTGGTTAATTCAAGGGATGGGAGAAAATTCCGAGTAGGACGTCTCATCAGAATGCATTCCTCTCAAACGGAAGATGTAGAAGCCATTCCAGCTGGTCACATAGGTGCTATGTTTGGAGTTGACTGCGCTTCCGGCGATACATTTGTATCACCAACTATCAATTACTCCATGATTGCCATGCATGTAATGGAACCGGTTATCTCTCTTTCCATTGTCCCCAAGGACAACAAAGCCCAGATTAACATGTCCAAGGCATTAAACCGGTTTACCAAGGAAGATCCGACATTCAAAACCTATGTGGATCATGAAACCGGTGATACCATTATTCAGGGTATGGGCGAACTCCACCTTGAAGTCTATATCGAGAGAATGAAAAGAGAATATGGAGCAGAAGTTGACACGGGCAAGCCAAGAGTTGCATACAGAGAAACCATTACCAGAAAAGCTCTTTTTAACTATACCCATAAAAAACAGACGGGTGGTGCAGGACAATATGGTCGTGTGGCCGGATTTATGGAACCGCATGATGAAGAATTTGAATTTGTAAATAAGATTACAGGTGGCAGAATCCCCACTCAATATATTCCAGCCTGTAAACAAGGATTTGAAGGGTGCATGGCTAAAGGCCCCAAACTTGAATTCCCTGTTACAGGCATTAAAATTACTATTGATGATGGTGCCTTTCATGCAGTAGACTCTTCTGAGATGGCGTTTAAATCTGCAGCAAGGGGAGCCTTTCTTGAAGGATACGCCAAAGCAAAGCCCGTCATCAAAGAACCCATCATGAAGGTTGTTATTGAAACACCTAATGAATTCCAAGGCTCCTGCATGGGCCTGATTAACCAGAGAAGAGGTATTATTCAAGGCTCCCAGGAAGAAGGCGTAATGTCTGTGGTGGAATCCCAGGTGCCATTATCTGATATGTTTGGCTTTTCCACTGTGCTCAGATCTGCTACACAGGGAAAAGCACAGTTTACAATGGAATTTTCAACATACAAACAGGTGCCGCAATCCATTGCAGAAGAGATTGCCAGAAAAAAACTTGAAGAAAAAACACAAAAAAAATAAGCCATTTATATAAAGAGAGGAAACATGTTAAAAAAAGATCTCATTTCTAAAAGCCCGGTTTCAAAAGCCATTGGGATTGAAATCCTGAACCAAGGCAGGTTTGGTGCCGTCCTTTCAAGGGCTGGCGTTGGAAAAACCAGTTTTCTTGTTCAGATCGCGCTGGCCCAGTTGTTAAACGATAAAAAAATACTCCATATCAGCCTTGATGAATCCATTGAAAAAATCAACTTAAGGTATAATGATGCATACACAAACCTTGTGGACAGTATCGGCTATGTTGATCCCCAGAAAGCCGTCAGGCTTTGGGAAGACATCAACCTTAACAAGGTTGGAATCAGCTATAATGAATCCACATTTGATACAAAAAAGATTAATGATTATCTTAAAAGCTTTAAAAAAGCAGACCTTGACCTGCCTTCCACCATGATTATTGACGGCTTGAATTTTGACAAGGATGTTTCAGGCATCCTTGAAGAACTTGAAAATTTAAACAAAGAATTTTCTATTTTTACCTGGTTCTCCATGAAAACCCACAGAGAAGAAAAATTGAGCCAGGATGGATACCCAAGTCAGCTTGATGCCTATAAAGAAAGGTTTGATAAAGCCATTATTCTTCAACCAGTGGAAGATAAAATTGAAGCAGTGATTCTCAAAGACGGTGACAAAACAGATCAGAGATACAAACTTGACCCTGCTACTATGATGATTGTTGAAGAATAAATAAACCCTTGTAATTATCCACTCCCCAAAAGTCGTAAGTCTCACCAAGTGACTTACGGCTTTTTTTATTTGCCTTCCCCTCCACTAATAAATTGTGACGTATAAAAACTTGGCTGCTAAATTATAAATTATGTAGCGAGTTTTTTTTGTTGCGAGTTTACCCCGCCTGATCCCGCACCGCAGACCCAGCCCCATTTTAAAAAAGAGAGCCCTACACGTTAAATCTGTCGCTACCGTTCGGATTTAGATCCCCGCATACTTCTTTTGAAAGTTGTCGCTCAATTTTTAATTTTGCTCGTCACTCATGCTACCATATATAATCGCGAGTAAATCATATAAAATAAATAATTTCTCTTGTGTTTTTTGTATTAAACGCTCATTGTATAAGAATAGATTTACTATAACTCCCCAATGGACAGGGGGGAGATTAAAACCTCAAATTCCTTCCCTTATACTTTATGAACAAATCCCATTTGTCGGTAAGCGTGTTTCAATTTTTCTTGACGATACCGCATTTATTTTAAAATACTTAATGGGACTAATTTTTATGATGATGCCACAAGCCTGATATTTTTTAAATAAGAAATGATCAAAACAAATATTTAAAGGGAAAAGCATGAGCATTAAAAAACAGTATCTGAAAAACAAGTCGCAGTGCAGGGTACGCCCATGGACAGTAACACGAACTGGTAAGGCAAGGCTAATAAATCAGAAGGATGGAAGATGTTGTGCAGGCGCTAAGGTTCCCGGCACAATGATTGCTATATAACCATATATACAAATAACAAGGAAGGAGAAAATC
>JAQICW010000651.1 GCA_027858355.1 Desulfobacula sp. | reverse complement strand
TATTAAAAGAGGTTAAAAGCATCATGGCAAAATAAGAGGATATCAGGGCCATTTCACCCTGGGCAAAATTCGGGACTTCAGATGTTTTATAAATAATGACCATGGCAAGACCAATCAATGCATAGGAGCTTCCCACTGCAATACCGTTAACAATCATCTGGGTAAAATCAATCATTCACACCTTCCCATTAAAACGGCCAGGTTCGCCAGTATTTTTTTGTTCGAATCCATATGCCATAGAGACCAAGGGGTTCAAACAGCACAATCATAATCATAATGGAACCAAACACAATATATTGAATATTGGAGACACCCGTGATGGAAAACCAGCTTTTGGAAAGTTGTTCCAGCCAGTCCCCGACATAGGGGATATCAAGGATATTGCGCAATTTTAAGTCCAGCCAGCAAAGAAGTGTGGCACCGACGATGGCTCCCATCATGGAACCAAGACCCCCCACCACCACCATGGCCAGAAACATGATGGACATCAGCAGGGTAAAGATTTCCGGCTCAATAAATTTTAAAACAAAGGCATACAGGCCACCTGCTATACCGGCATAAAATGCACTCACTGCAAAGGCCAGGGTTTTGTAATAAATGATATTCACCCCCATGGTCTGGGCAGCAATATCAGCATCCCTGATGGCAATAAAGGCCCGGCCGACCCTTGTCTTGATCAGGTTCCGCATGAAAAAAAGCAAAAAAATTGTCAGGGTGATCAACAAAAAATAAAATTCTTTATCTGTATCCAAAACCCAGGAGCCTATGGTGATATCCGGTGCATGAAGCCCATCCCTGCCACCAAAAAGTTCAATCCGTCCGATAATCTGTGTAATGGTCAATCCGAATCCCAGTGTGGCGATGGCAAGATAGGGCCCCTCAAGCCGAAGCGCCGGCAGGCCCAGCAAGAACCCGAAACCGGCTGCGATCAAACCAGCGCATGGCAGGGCCAAAAGAAACGGGAACCCAGCCTTTACCATGAGAACAACCGTTCCATAGGCACCTATGGCAAAAAAACCGGCATGACCAAGGGAAATCTGCCCTGTATATCCCACCAGAAGATTTAAGCCCGCTGCCACAATAATATTTATGGCAATATAGTTGGCCACATAGATATAATAATTATCCACAAACAGGGGGAAAAGATAGAGAGCTCCAATCAAGACAGCAAACCAGAAAATAACAACCGGAGAGGTAAAAAGCTGTACGTCCTCATAATAATCCCGCTTCATATCCATGGACAGCCCCCCTTATTAGGTTTTTCATCGGCCAAAAGTCATAATCGTTGTTTTACTTAATTTTTTTCCTTGTTCATTGTCAAGTAAAAAAAACCATACAAACCTCAATCAACGCCTAGTAATCATCATTGGCCTCCAAGCCGGGAATAGGCTGTCAATAACATTAAAACATTCCAGTACGTGGTATTTTCAGGCATCTACGGCTAAGGGTTTTCGATTCTATCAAAAATTTTTGTCATGGCTTCTGTTTCAGATGAAAAGATATTGTCCTTCCCTATGACTTGGATGTAGCCACTCCGATCAAGGATTCCTCTGATTTGTTTCTTAATACCACACAGATATAACCCACCCCGGAGAGCACGCCTGCGCCTGCACTCATTGGCAAGCATTTCAGCCCCGGTTATATCAATAAAATTAATACCATGACCCATAATGAGAATGTGGGATTTATCCGTCTCTTTCTTATCAATATTATGGAGAAACTCCATAATATGATTTACTGCACCAAAGAACAATGATCCGTCGATTCGGATAATTTTAAAGGATGAATGCCTTATTCCAGAATAATTTGAACCCTGTCCGGATTCTTGATCTGAATGGGTTAAATCAAGAATTTCAGGATGGGCCGTACGAGTCAAATATAGGACCAGTGACATTAGAACACCGGAATAGATGGCAAACTCAAGATCAAGGAACAGAGTTGCTAAAAAACTTGTCAATAGAACGGCAGCTTCATCTTTGCTAGTCCTGATAACATTTTTAATATGATGGAAATCTAATAAATTAAAGGCCACCAGCAGGATTACCCCGCCCATGGCCGGAATGGGCAGATACACTGTTAGAGGAGCCATGAACAGCAGGATCAAGGCAAGAAAAATTGCAGAAAATACTGCGGATAGGGGGGTCATGGCACCGGAATTATAATTAATACCGGAACGGGTAAAAGAACCTGAACCGGCATAACTTGAAAAAAAACTGCCGATGATATTGGATAAGCCCTGCCCGATGAATTCTTGGTTTCCATCTATTTGCTGACGAGAAAATGTTGCTATGGATCGGGCAATGGACAAGGCTTCAATAAGCCCGATTAAGGCAATGGCAAATGCTTTCGGGGCTAACACCCGTAAGGTCTGGATGGACATATCAGGCATTGAAAAATGTGGCAGATTTGCGGGAAGGCCTTCCATCATCTGAATGCCATGGGATTCAGCTCCCATAAGGAAACCCAAAATGCTACCAACAATCATGCCAATCAACAACCCCGGCCATCGGGGTTTAAAAAATTTAATTGCTGCCGCACAAGCAAACGTTCCAACCGCCACAGTCGCGGCATAGGGATTTGCAGAGTGAATTTCCCGGAACAGATTTACCCAGGTTAAAAAAAAGGATATACCTCCGGGCAGTTCAAGACCGAAAATGTGTTTTAACTGGCTGGTTGCAATAAGAATGGCAGCTCCTGCAGTAAAGCCCACCAGTACGGAATGGGAAACAAAATTCACAAGGAGCCCGAGTCTGGCAATTCCAAAAGACAGCTGGAAGAGACCGGCCAAAAAAGTCAGGGTTAGCGCCAATTGTATAAATTGAACAGACCCAGGGGTGGCCAGCGGGGACAGGGAAGAAAACACAATGATTGAAATGGCGGTGGTTGGGCCGGAAATGAGGTGCAGTGAAGACCCGAAAAAAGCCGCCACCAATGGAACAACGATGGCAGTATATATCCCGTATTCCGGCGGAAGACCGGCAATCATTGCAAATGCAACCCCCTGGGGTATGACAATAACGGCGCCAGTTAATCCTGCCATTAAATCAGCACTGGTGGTATCCCAGCCGATAAAATTCCACCAGCGAAGGAACGGAAAAATTTTTCTCCAAAACCCAATAGACGGGGTCGTATTTCTATCAGATATCATAGGTTTTGTGTTTTGTTTCCTTTAATGGGTGTTAAGAATAATATTATATATTCAATATTTTGAACAAATTCTGAAATAGTTGAAATAGTTGAAATAGTTGAAATATTAATTTTCAATAAAGTGGGGAATAATATTGATGTGAATTTTTTTTATGCCGTTTTGGTTTTCCAGGATATGGCGGGCTCTGGAGTCAATATTTTTTTCATCAATAAGAGACCCCCTGATATTTACATAGACCACTCCGTCCCTTGCATCAACTGCAACTTTTGGGAATTCATTTATCAAAGCTGCTTCGACCTGGGCGCTTAAAGACAAATTTTCGAGCTTTCCCTGGCTTTGGGGAGTTGTTTTAAAGCAGGGTTGTTGTATCGTGTGACGAATTATCGTAACAGCTTCATCCACGTCCATATTATCTAAATGCAGCGTCATATCATAGAACTGGGGGTTCCACATATCTAGCCCGAAAACCGCCAGGCTCCATTTACGGCGCTCGTCATCGTCTTTAACCAGAATATGTCGGGCTTGTTTTGCAGAAATTTTTTCACGTTTCATTTCTTCTTCTATCCGGTACTCAAGATCAGCAATAATTCGGACTTTAAAAACATGGGGAATTTTCTGTAAAAAAGCATGGCCTGCCAGTCCATGATAAATAATGTTGTTGCGTTGCAGATGCTTTAGAAGTGCTGCCCTGAAAAAAGCGGTATACCTTTCCCTGCCATAGGAAAACCTATCAAGTAGTGAAGGGGCATCATGAATAGCCCTGATGAGTTTTATCTCGGGGATATTGAATTCTTTTGAAGCTTCAATCAAAATTTCACGTGACAGGCATTCATAATCCAGGAATTTGGCCAATTTTTGGGCCACGGCTCTTCCCCGGCTGTATGTTCCCCTGGAAATGGTTACTATAGTCATATTGTTTTTTTTCTTTGCTGATAAAATATATAATTCGTATTGTTTAAGCAAACACCAATATCTCCTATATACCAAATCAATCCCCTTTAGACAAGAATTTGTGAGGATCTAAATTTTGAAACAACAGTTACCCAGAAAAAAATCCTATGATACTCCAGCCCTCCTCAATGGAGATAATAAAAAAAAATCGAGGGAGAATTGAGTTTGTTTAAATTCCTTGACACAAAACTAAAAACATGGTTTTACTTAAGCAAATCAATATGGAGCTGGAACTATGAACTTTTGCACATCAGACAGAACTTATTTTTACTTTTGGTATAATTTTTA
>JAQICW010000637.1 GCA_027858355.1 Desulfobacula sp. | reverse complement strand
AATTAAAATGAATATATTAAAAAGTGGAATTTAAAACAATACCTTAAATGAAAGTTATTGTATAGAATTTTATCTTTCATCTATAGCCAAGGTCGTGAGTAAAAAAATCATTTGAGCATATGAAATAAAAGTAAAACTTGCCTGATATTTAAGAGATGAAGGATAAAATTTATTGAACTAAACCTAAAGTAGATCTGTCCCAATAGTTAGATGCTTCTCTATGGGGATTGTAATGGTTGGGTTTGTGGGTGTTGGATAATTTTTGTGTAAATATTCGGGTTAGTCATTTGCGAGTCAAGTTTTTAGCAAAACTTTAAATTTTCTATCCAGAGGGTACACCCAGATATCTTTGATAGGAACACTAATTTTCCCAGCTGCTCCAAGTTTTCCACGACCTTTAGTTTTCCCAACCTTAATCCAGTTGCTGGCTTTATAACAAGTTCCTGCAAATCGGTCTTTTTGTACAAATGATTCCATCAACACAGGCCGGATGTTATATCTTCTTTCCCAGTCATCTGGAAGGGTCCGGATCATTAAGGAAAGAATCTTCGAGGCAAGGTTTTTTGATTGAATCCACGGTAAAATGAGAAATCTGGCATTATTGACAATCAGATGTAGATTTTTTTTTCTGTGATCATGACTCCATCCTATAAATTGATCCCTTGGTGCTGTTTGCCATGCGGCTGCTCCAAAACCTGTCAGTGCCACAATTTGTTCACCAGCAGCGATAAAATATCGTAGCTGCGCCCCGGGCAAGGGAGAGTGACCAAGATAATGGTATCTTTGAATGTATTCATTCCATAGAGCCGAGGTGGCTTTGGTGACTATCTGTAAATTTAGTTGTGGCAGCTGATTAACAGGGCATATCAAAGTATCCCGGGGGTCAGTTGCAGGTGTGAACAAAATTGTTCTCACTGGCTTCTTGGTCCGGGTGGATGGAGGCAGCTGTATCAATCCATCTTTGTCCATACGCAACATTGCAACACGGCACGACATATCCTTGAGCTTGCCGTCAGGTTTTAACCATTGAAGTATTTGGCACACTTCAGTGGAGAGCCGTGTTCTGTTGAACCCTGGATTTTGTTTTATCAGGGATTGAATCTGTTCAAGTTCTTTGGGGGTGAAGTCCCGTCCACAGTAATGAATCATGATGTGTCAGGTGGGCGGGAAAGCTTTTGTCTAAGCATCTCGTCCATTTCCCATGGAAGAAAGGCAGAGAGATCTTCAGGTGCCTTGCCATGATTTTCAGCACAGGCTATCAGGTAAGCTCTTAACCAGTGATTGCAGTTGATTTTCCATAAACCCAGGGTTTGAAAAATTGAAAACATAATTGCAGCCAACTGTGAGCTCCACAGGCTGCCGGATCCATAAAAATTTTTCCGCCCTGTCACAGGATTGCTAATGGCTTTTTCTCCTGCATTGTTATCCATAGGCACTTCCGGGTGATCTATAAATACGCTCAGCCCCTCCCAATGGTTTTTAAGGCTTGTCAAAATCTTGTATTTAACTCTGGACAGCAGATCTAAATCGGGATCATCAGGATCGTGTGATATTAAAAACGCATCCCGTTCCTGGACGATTGCATCCATCTTTTCAATGAGTTTTTCATGGTGCTCTTTGAATGATGCTGGCTGCCATTGGATGGGAAGTTGTTGATCAAACACTTTACGACGTAGGTTATTGATGTGATATAGTTCGCCAAATTTTTCAACCCAACAAAGAGCCCACTCTTCCAGGGCTGGATATTTTCTGGCTGCATCCAGATAATCGCGGCGAACGTGTGCCCAACAAAAAGCCAGGACAATAAAGGGCATCTGCCTTGCCAGGGATTTATAGGCACTATACCGATCACAGATAACAATAATTTTTTGCTGCTGTATGTTTTTAAAATGTTCTATCGGAACGTTGGCTCCACGGCCCGGCGCAATCTGGAAATATACAACAGAAACAGATCGACAGACCCATAACCACCAGCGATTGCCAATTTTGTCGCCAACAGTCTCAAAGACTTTCCAACCGCTTTCATCATTATGAAATCTGGCTTCTGTCATTTGGTGGCTATAGAGAGCATCATAAACTGGTTGGAACATCTCTTTCAGTGTTTTTAAGCCTCCTGCAACAGTCCCCGGAGAAATGGGTAAACCAAGCTCTCCATACTGGTTCAGAAGGCGATTGGTTGGCTGACTATAGTGGAATTTGGTTAACAGAATTGCTTCCCATATTGAAATACCATATGGGCTTTTGGGAATAACATTGGGAGGTATTGGTGCTGTAAGTTTATTGGGGACACCCTTGCAACAACAGCCTTTTTTCATGCTTTGCCGGTTAAATTTACGAACATGTGCTTTGACATTAACTTCGTATCGAATTGATTCTTTAGCTCCATTCCCATCACAAGTGTATGGTCTTCCACAGTCAGGACATATTGGCGTTTCAGAGAAGATAACTTTTTCTTCTTCCACAGGAAGATCTGGACGTTCGGTAAGTCCATGCCCCTCACTGCCGGGCTGCTGACCTCGAGGACGATTGTTTTTTGAGTCTTCTGGCTTGGTGTCCTTATTGACGGTTGATTTTTCACCTTTTTTACCAAATATACGATGCCTCAGATCTCGAATTTGTCCTTTCAGCTTCTTGATTGTTTGCTGGAGCCTTTTTTCACGTTCAAGAACTTTGGCATGCATTGCACGCCAATACCCCGCAACAGATTTTAATTCCAGATATTCTTTTTCAGAGATGAGAATTTGTGGAGAGGATTCGTCCAGTCCATCAATGGCTGGAACATTGATCTCCGATGGCTTTGATGGCAGTATTTTTTTACAAGAAGCATCCATGCTTCTTTCTATATCAAATTATTTTACTCGTGTCCCGAACTTTTTTTAAAACCTATGAAAAAAAATTACTAACCCGAATATTTACATTTTTGTATAAAAAAAAGATTTTTTATGACCAATCACAGTATATTGCCCCGATTTTTTTAATATTGATGGCTGATTCTTTAATCATTGTCTTCCTTTTTTAACGGCATCGCCTAATACCGGCGCAGTAATCCGTTTACGTTGATAACGCACAAATGGAAATACCGGCCCCCGAATATTTTCGAACTATAATGTGTCCTTCATGGTGGTTAAATTCAATCGTTCAAAAAAACCAGGACCAGTTTGTTCAGGGATTTTAAACATTCTATTCAGCTTTCCTTTTTTGCAGAATGGACATGTGGAAATATCCTGGCCAGTCAATTCCAACATGAGTTCCTTCACGGGTTTATTTGATAAATTATCAGGTATATTGTCCTGCCCCAGAATCTTTCGACATTTTAACAAGTTTCCTTTTTTGTAACGGTTTGCCAGAAATCCACAATGACGAATCCGCATAAACTTTTTAGGTAGAGCATGAAGAAGAAAACGCCGGATAAATTCATTGGCATCAAGAGTCATGGTTTTTTTTGTATCATTATTTTTACGATCTTTATAAGAGAATGTAACTGTGTTGTTTTCCATGCCTAAGATCCGGTTGTTTGAGATAGCGACCCTGTGTGTGTATCGCCCCAAATACTCCAGCACCTGTTTAGGACCGCCAAATGGCTGTTTTGAATAGACAACCCATCCTTTTGAGAATAATTTCCTTTTCAATTTCCTGAACCCTGCATTAGTCCCGATATCAGCGATCTTGCCGGGGAAAATCAGGTCATTAAGTTGGAATGCCTTTTCCATTAGCTCCATGACTTTACCCCGGAAAACCTTTGATAGAGCTTTAACTGGAAATAAAAATTTCTTTTTAGAATGTATCCATCGCTCGCCGTCATTGGAAAGATATCCCGCCGGAATCACACAATGAAGATGGAAATGGTCCCGGAGTTTTTGATCCCAGGTGTGAAGGATTGAGGTAAATCCTATTTTGCCACCCTCCTTGTATCTGGATTTTGGATTCTCTGCAAATTCTTTTAATGTTGCTGATACAGCTCTAAAGAGGATGTCCAGCATAATTTTTTTGTTGCAAAGAATGACCAAATTAAGCTCATGAGGCAGGGTAAATACATTATGAAAATATGAAATTGGTAGGAGTTCTGCCTGTCTTGCTTCAAGCCATCTTGCCTTAGTAAGCGCCTGGCATTTAGGGCAATGCCGGTTACGGCAAGAGTTATAAGAATTTTGTTTTTTACCGCAGGAATCACAAATCTCAACATGCCCACCTAAAGCAGCAGTTCGGCAAATTACGATAGCGTTCATGATTTTGTAATGTTCCAAGGGCATGGAATGTGATTCAATGTATGCTTTGCCATATTTGCAAAAAATATCAGACTTTTCCAGGGTGGCATCAGCATCAGACAGATAGGGCCGTTTCAGGACCATTTTTAGATTTTATATTGATTTTTTATTGCAATTCTGACACCGATATTGCCCCACCACGACACTTTGTTTAATCCTGCTTTTCTTCTTTGT
>JAQICW010000608.1 GCA_027858355.1 Desulfobacula sp. | reverse complement strand
AAACCCAAACTGAGCGCATGGATGATTTTTATCCCGTTTATCTTTATTTTTTATTTTCAGGATTTTTCAAAATATAAGAAACAACGAAAAGAGTTTCTGGAAAATTGGTTACTCTCCAGGAAAAAGGCTCTGAATGAGGCTGAAGAAGCCTTTGACGAAGGCAGAAAACCAAACACACAGAATATTGCAGATCAGGCTAACCTTAAAGCTAAGGTGTCCGGCAAATATGACATCTTTTTGAAAGTGATGGCAAATCATTATACCCTTTTGCTAAATGCCAAAGGTGAGTCCTATGAGGCTCTTGTAAGATCTGCCTATAGAGGCAGCCAGGGAGAATTTTTGTTTTTTATCAATCAACTGACCGAAGCTGAAAACCAATTAAATAAGGCTCTTGCCCCACAACTTAAAAAAGCATCGGATGGGGTGTTGGCTACTATTAAAAAAATTGAAAAGGGATCTTCAAAACTTCGCCACGACGAACTTAAAGAAATCTTTTCATCGGTAAAATAACCTTTCCCTTCCATACAAATTATCATTAAGATTATTATTCTAAAAAATAGTTGATCAGTCAACTATTTCAAAGATTTTGAAACCCGCATAAATCCTATAAGTATCGTTTCTTACTATTCAATCGGCATGTTTTTTTAATTAAAAGTCAATTTTTTACTTGACAATGCAATTAGGCTGTCGCTATTTAGTAGCTATGAAATAGATATAATAGCGGGGTTATTTCTAACTAAAGGCTTGTCTTATTTTCTAAGGAGGAAAGGGTTGTATGTCTTCAAATAAATTCTTAAAGCACGAAGGACCATGGTCAGATGCTAATGATCCTTTGATGTGTTCTGATACCGGGGGTTGGCGAACCAAACGGCCGGTCATTGACAAGGATAATTGCATTTTTTGCGGATTTTGTGCAATTTATTGTCCCATCCAGATTATGGAGATGGTTGAAAATTCACATTTTTCTGTTGACCTGAGATTCTGTAAAGGGTGTGGGATCTGTGCCAAAGAATGTCCCAAAAATGCAATTGCCATGATAGCGGAGGGGGATTTTCAAAAATGAATACAAAAGCACATGCCAAAACTAAAGCAGGTTCACAGATTAAGGTTATGACCGGAAATGCTGCAGCAGCAATCGGAGCAAAACTTGCCCGTCCGGATGTGGTGGCAGCCTATCCGATTACTCCCCAGACAGAAATAATTGAGCAGATTTCCAAATTTCATGCAGATGGGGAAATGGATTGCGAGCTGATTACAGTTGAAGGCGAAAACTCTGCCATGAACGCGGTTACAGCGGCCTGTCTTGCTGGAGGCCGGGTGTTTACCGCCTCCTCTTCCTGGGGTCTTGTTTTCATGTATGATGCGATTCTTGCAACAGCCGGTGCCAGAGCACCCGTGGTCATGGTGAATGTCAATCGTGAGACACCGGGAATTATCGCTGTATCTTGCGGGCAGCAGGACATGATTTCCACAAGGGATGCCGGCTGGATTTTCCTTGTTGCCGAGGATTGTCAGGAAGTTCTTGATCTGGTTCTCCAGGCATATCGTCTGGCGGAAGATTACGATATCCAGGTACCGGTTATGGTTCATTATGACGGGTTCTACCTGTCTTATCTGTCCGAAGGAGTAGACGTGCCCTTACAGGAAGATGCTGACAGATTTTTATCTGTTTTAAATGATCAGCCGCAAAGGACTAAACTTTTACCCGGAGGAAAACTGGGCTGCGGTACCCATGGAATTCTTGGCGGATATCTTGAGCTTCGGCACAAACACGTCTCTGCCATGGAAAGATCCAAAGCCAAATTTCAAGAGATAGATAAAGAATTTCAAGAGATTTTTGGCCGCAGTTACGGCGGTCAGATTGAAGAATATAGAATGGATGATGCAGATGTGGTTCTGGTCGGTTCCGGGTCCATGTGCGGAACCATTAAAGCCGTTATTGATGAGAAAAGAGATGCAGGTGTCAAGGTCGGTCTTTTAAAGATAAGAATGTACAGGCCCTTTCCCGGTGAAGTAATGGTTGCGGCTCTTAAAGGTAAAAAATCTATTGGCGTGGTAGACAGGAGTCTTTGTTTCGGATTTAAGGGCGGTCCCATTTATACCGAGTTAAAAGCTTTTGAAACACAACTTGGCGGTTCTAAAATGATGAGTTTCATTGATGGCATTGCAAATACAGATATCACAAAAGCCAATATCGAGCAGATGATTGATTCAACCTGCGATCTTGCTGCGGGCAAAGACGTTCGTGAAGTCACATGGGTTTGCTATCCTGAAGCCCAGGAACCGGATTCCGAAAAAATGGGAGGGCTTTAACATGACTGAGAAAAAAAAAGGCAAGCTGACAAAAATTCTGGATTACCTGAAACATGAGGACCCCTTCTCAAAAGGCGTGGCATTCTGCCCGGGTTGCGGTCTTGAACTTTTATTGCGATTTATTCCACAAGTGCTGGGTAATGATATTGTCATTACAGGTACCCCATCCTGCTCTGCTCCCGTACTACTTGGACAGAATAATCAGTCCTGGCATACACTTTCCTATTTTGGGACCCTGATGACCGGAGCTGCGGCAAATGCTACAGGTCTTGCCAGATATTATAAAAAAGCAGGTATCAAGAATACAGTCGTATGTTTCAACGGGGATGGAACAGCAGCCGATATCGGGTTTGGTAATCTGTCCGGTGCTGCAGAAAGAAATGAACCCTTTATTTATATCTGTTATGACAATGAAGGATACATGAATACCGGTATCCAGAAGAGCGGCACAACACCCTTTGGCGCGAGCACCACTACAACGCCTTTAGGATCCGCTTCCAAAGGAAAGAATTTAAGAAGAATGAATCTGGGCCTGAAAATGGCCATGCACAAGATCCCCTATGCAGCCACGGCAACATTGAGTGACCTTGAAGATCTTGCCAAAAAACTGTTAAAAGCAAAAGAAGCCAAAGAAAGAGGATTTGCTTTTCTTCATATTTTTGCTCCCTGCACAACGGGATGGGGTTATGCCCCGGAAAATACCATTGAAGTCTGTCGAAGGGCTGTAAAAACAAATTACTTCCCGCTCTGGGAAGCCGTGAACGGCAAAATCAGGATGACCAAAACCGTTAAAAAACCCCATCCAGTATCAACCTATACCGAGTTAATAAAAAAATTCGCTCATTTGAATGAAGCAGATCTTAAGATCCTTCAGGATGATATTGACTACGAATACTGCATGTTGGGCGGATTGAGTTTACTGGAAGGAGAATGTCAGCTTCCGGTATCTTCAGAAGATTAAAGGAGGATGCGATAATGAGTGAAGTCAGTTTTCATGGCAGGGGGGGGCAGGGGGTTGTCACAACATCCAAGATTCTTGCCAATGCTTTTGCCAGAACCGGACAATTCGGTGCCAGTTTTCCCATGTTCGGGTTTGAAAGAAGGGGCGCCCCTGTTACGGCTTTTGGCAGATTTTCAGATAAGCCTGTCCGGGAAAAAACACAGATCTATAATCCGGATATTATAGTGGTACTTGATCCCAGTCAGAGAAGCTCTGAAGCTGTGTTTCAAGGATTATTGCCCGGCGGCATGATGCTGTTGAATGATTCAGATCATACGATAAATATCTCCCATGAAAATCTTAAAAAACTGGGGATTATTGATGCCAATAAAATAGCCGTGGAAGAAATCGGTCTTTCCATACCCAATACCGTGATTGTGGGCGCATTTGCAAAAATGTCAGGGTTGCTGGATATTGAACCGTGTTGTGATGCTTTGCAGGATTATTTTTCAGGCAAAAAACTTTCAGCCAATATTGTATGTGCAAAAAGAGGGTTTGAAGAGGTGAAATTGTTTGATTTATAAAATTATTAATAAAGGAGCTGTTATGCCAAGATGGGGAATGGTAATAGACGTAAAAAGGTGTATTGCCTGTTGGGGATGCACCATTGCATGTAAAGAGGAACATTTTCTTCCTCCCGGAGTATTCTTTAACAGGGTGCTCATTGGAGAAACTGGGAAATTCCCGACATCCAGCAAGTTGATCTATCCGGTTCTTTGTAATCATTGCACTGATGCGGCCTGCGTAGAAGCATGTCCCACCGGAGCAACCTATATCAGGGAAGATGGTATTGTAGTGGTCGATGATGATAAATGTGTCGGCTGCAGGGCCTGTCTTGTCAGTTGTCCATATCAGCAGAGAACTTATTATGATCAGAAAGTAAAAGATCGAGAGTATTTTCCAGGACAGGGTAAAACCGAGTATGAACTGCTCGGTGAAAAGCTTTATCCGTTTAAAGTGGGAACAGTGATTAAATGTAATTTCTGTGCGGAAAGACTTGACGATGGCCTTAAAAAAGGTCTTGTCCCTGGCAAGGATGAAGAAGCTACACCAGCGTGCGTAAATGCCTGTCCAGTCGGCGCAAGGATTTTTGGCGATCTTAATTATCCTGACAGTGAAATCAGCCGTCTGATCATGGAGAAAAAGGGTAAACAGCTCCGGAAAGAATTTGGTACTGAGCCCGCAGTCTATTATATTGATTAATGAACAGGGGGAAAAAGGACCTATAAAACAGATGAAATTTGGGAAGACAAATGGGTAAATACCACCTGTGGCGTATGTTATTGCGGCTGTGCTGCAAGGGTTCGGGTGGTGAACGGTGTGCCGGTAAAAATTGAAGGTATTTCAGAAAGTACCATGGGGGGAACAGGTGCAGGTCTCTGCGGTAAAGGAACCGCAGGATTGATGTACTACCATGATCCCAACCGGATTAAAAAACCATTGAGACGTACAAATCCTGAAAAAGGTTTTGGTGTTGATCCCAAGTGGAAAGAAATTGAATGGGATGAGGCGCTTGAAGAGATTGCAACCCGCATGAAGAAGATCATGGAAGACAACCCCAATAAGATCCTCTTCACAAACCAGACCATGCGTGCGAGTGATGGCCCTCATAATCATCTTTATTTCTATGCAAAGGCTTTCGGCATACCCAACAATGGTAACTTTATCATTGGTGGCGGCAGTCTTCATTGCGGCAATGCAGCTCATATGCTGGGCGGATTAATCCATGGTGCATGGTCAATAGCACCGGACTGGCGACACACAAAGTATGTTCTTAAATGGGGTTCCAGTAAAGGAACCGGTTCCGGACATTCAGCCATGATCAATGCAAGACTGAGAGCCGATAGTGTGAGACGCGGAATAAAAGAAATCGTTTTTGATCCAATGGGTAACTTTGCAGGTGGTAAGGCGACTCAATGGGTTCCGATTCTTCCTGGAACGGACACTGCAGTCGGACTTGCCATAGCAAACTACATCCTCAATATCAGAGGAGAGATCGACGAACTTTATCTTAGAGCAAAAACAAACTTTGTTTATCTGATCCGGGAAGACGGCACTTTTGTCCGTGATAAAGAAACGGACAAGCCGCTTGTGTTTGATGAACGAGCAAAAAAGATAAAAGTATTTGATGATGAATCCATAGCATTTGAAGATTTTTCCCTTGAGGGTGACTACGAATATAATGGCGAAAAATGCCGACCCTGCTTTATGGCATTAAAAGAACATTTGAAACAATTCACTCCGGAATGGGCATCTAAAATAAGTACCGTTCCTGTAGCCACCATTCTTGATGTTGCAAAGGGCTGGGTGGATAATGCCCAGATTGGATCCACCATTACAATAGAAGGAAAAACCTTTCCATACCGGCCCGTATCATCTGTAACATTCCGTGGTTCCCAGGGACATTCAAATGGGATTCATCAGGTTGCTTCAATAGATCTTATCAGTCAGCTTGTTGGTGCTGAAGATGTGCCGGGTGGTACAATGGGGTGGCCGTCTATCAGACGCAAATACCCTGG